>DYRK01000010.1 GCA_020718785.1 Desulfatirhabdium butyrativorans
AGAACCGAACTGTGTGTGGAGGAATTGGTCAAAACTCAGAAAAAAATAGAATTGCGTTTGGAGGAATTGGTCAAGGCTCAGAAAAAGATCGAAGCAGAATTCAGAGATATGAAAAAACAGATCGGCGGACTTACAGCCGATGTCGGATACGGTATTGAAGACAAAATTATGCCCTGTATCCGCGATTTCGGTAAAAAAGAGTTTGGGTCCGATATAAACCTTGTCGAAAGGAAAAATCTTGTCTATCCGGACGGAAAATATGATGAACTCAATATTTACGCCGAGGGTCTGAAAAAAGGTAAGCCGGTTTTTATCATCGGGGAGTGCAAAGCACAGCCCGGCAAAAAAGATTTCGACAGATTTGCCAAGACCGCAGAGCGGGTGAAAAAAATACTCGCGGGCGATATTTACGCCTTTATTGTCGGATACAGTTTCAGCCCCGAAGTCGAAATCTATGCAAGGGAGAAATATCCTCATATCAGAACTTACAAAACCTATCAGTTCGAGATGAATTATGAGAAGATCAGATCAAGCTCTTTCAATCAACTCTGATATCGGACACTTAGCGCCCTCATGAAATTCGGAAAGTGCAGATTTTTAAGAATATCAATCCGATATATGTCGGTATAAAATATTATAAAACAAGAAAGGAATGTGAAACAATGAAGCGGTATGTAATGGCGGTGATCGCAGTCGCCCTGGCGGCTGCGTTTTTTCCGGTGATGTGCTTTGCTGCGGACAGGACGGTGAATATCGTCTATTCCGGCGATCTGAGGGGAAATATCACCCCGGTCCGCGGCTGAGGCGGAAAAACGTCGGGCGGTCTGGCCCGGCTCGCAAGTATTGCCAAATGGACGGAGAAAGACGAAGGCAATGTGATATTGCTGGATAACGGCGGAATGTTTCCCTTTCCGTATCCTTCGCAGAAACGGGTGGCCGAAATCGCGTTGGAAGCCATGAATCTCATGCCTTATACAGCGATGAATCTGGGATGGAGCGATATCTCGGCAGGCACGGATTTCCTGAAAGATTCGGCTTCGAAGATGAAGTTTCCTTTTATCAGCTCAAACGCAGTTTATAAGGAAACCGGGCTTCCTTTGGGAGAGAAATATCTTATCCGGGAGGCAGGAGGCATCAAGATAGGTATTTTGGGAATTCTGCCTGTGACTGTTCCCGAAAAAGCGACTCAGGCGCCGTCCTGCGGAGATAAAAAGCAGTCCGATGATACTTCCAAGCTTGAAATCTCTTATAATAATCTGACTATTATTCCGCCTGAAGAGGCACTGAAACAATTGCTGCCCGAAGTCAGAGCCAAAGCCGATGCAGTGATTCTGCTTTCCCAGTGCGGATTTGATGCTACCGGGCAATTGGTCAATCAAATCAAAGGCATTGATCTGGCAATAACGGGTCCGGGCGGAAAACCGAAATCCGAACAAAAAACCGGTGTTCCTGTTCTTCAGACATCTTTGGGAGGAAAAGAAGCAGGCTTTGTAAAGCTGACATTGAATGACAGCGGGCAGATTACCCAGACTGAGAAAAAAATCAGTCTGCATGACGGAATAGCATCCCAACCTGAGATCGCCAAAATTACCGGCGATGATATTGTGAAAAAGCTCAGGGATGAGGAAGTAAAGCGGATGGAAGAGGAAACTAAGGCATTGCTGAAATTAAGTCCTTTTGAATATTATAAAAAACTTGAGACAGAAAAAGAATCCGGAGTCAAAAAATGAATTACAGTCGGAGAATTCTGATTTTTTTTATCTGTGTGCTGGCGATGTTTGCGGTTGCATACCTGACATCTCATCAGGCAGAAGGTGATAAGGCTTTGCCGGAGCAGCATCAAGCCGCGGGAGACCATAAGGCTTCACCGGAGCAGCATCAATCCGCAGGAGGCGATAAGGCTTCACCGGAGCAGCACCAATCCGCGAGATGTTGCGATAAGGCTTCACCGGAGCAGGCTGCGGGAGGCAGTAAGGAATCGCTGGATCAAAAGATTCAGCAGGAATGGACTGCCAGAAAAAGCAGGAACATGGAAGCGGTGTATGAAATGACGACCCAAGCCCATAAGAAAGAGGTCAGCCGCGGTGATTTCCTGCAAAGAAATCACATCTATATCGAAGACTATACGGTCAAAGATGTGAAGATCGAGGAATCCGGCAAAGAAGCCTTTTCTACTGTGGATTATCTCACCAATCAGATGGGCTTCAAGTTTACTTTTACTACCAAAGAAAAATGGATATGGGAAAACGGGGAGTGGCGGTTGAAACTTCCCTCTCCGAAAGAGTATATGTCTCCCTTTGATACGAAAAAGAAGTGATCGGAGATTCACTGTTTTTCCTCGTTTCCACGCCGGAGGAGGAGTGCTGAAATGAAATTTTAGCACTGAAATTTTAGCACTGTGCCAAAAATTGGCATTTTGGCACTCCGGAGCGTGGGAACGATGTGAAAAAACAAAGAAACCGGTTTCTTGGGCTTTGAGAAATCAGATATGGATGATGAAAAAATACCCTTTCCGCCGGAAGATTTCATGCGCTTAGTCTGCGGAGGAAACGACCCGAATGTTGCCGAACATTTTATATGGGCGGGAAAATTGGTGACTGCCATGCTCCGGGACGAAAAAATGATTCTGCCGGATACCTGCTTTCTGGACGTGGGGTGCGGCTGCGGACGCGTGGCGCGTTATCTGATGAATATGCCTCTGCAATCTTATACGGGATTTGACCGTCATTCCGGCATGATTCAATGGTGTCGGCAGGAAATCACTCCGCTCGCTCCGCATTTTATTTTTCACTGCTTTGAAATCAAAAGTGTCTATTCCCAAACCGACGGAGAATACGGAAAAATAGAAGCAGATGATTTTTGTTTTCCCTTTGCAGACAATTCCTTTGACGCCGCGCTTTTAGCCTCGGTATTTACACACATGCCGTTGAAAGAAAGCGCGCATTATCTATACGAGTTATATCGAGTGGTAAAACCGGGCGGCAAAATTCTTCTCTCTGTATTTTTCAGCGACCGAGAACCTTACAGAGAAAATGCCAATTTTTACTATGATTCAAAAGAATTTCTGAAAATGGTCGGCGCATCCGGATTTGACTACCGGTTTCGTGAAACACTCTATCAGCATAACTGGTACATTCTCAGCAAACAGATAAAACCTTTTGAAAAATATCATTACTACATATTGGCGCAGGATTTGCGGGCTTATTGTAGGAAACAAGATTTCGGATAAACCGCTCCGCAGGAAATCCTATAATGAAAAATATGAGATGTCTCTGAGGGATTGGCTGATTTACCATCAGAAAGAGATTGTCATCAGACAGGTGACATGGATGGGAACGCCGATATTCAAAAATGTTCTTGATGCGTGGATTTATCAGGAAATCATTTATGAGATACAGCCGGATGTGATTATAGAAATCGGCAGCGGATACGGGGGAAGCACGAAATATTTCGCCAATCTCTTGGATATGCTCGATAAAGGAGAAGTCATTTCCATTGACATTGACCGTTCCATTTACAATGCCGGACATAAACGGATCACGGCTCTGACAGGCAGCAGTTCTGCCCCGGAAATTGTTGCAAAGGTTGCCCGACTCTGTGAGAATAAAACCGTTCTGCTTATTCAGGACGGAGGACACAGTCGGCAGCAGGTCTCGGAAGACCTTGAAAATTACTCGAAATTTATAAGTCTGAACAGCTATTTTATTGTAGAGGACGGAATTGTTGACTTGTTTCATTATGGCGACAGTCTGGGATTTCAGGAAGACGGACCTCTTGTCGCTGTGGAAGAATTTCTCAGACATCATCCGGAATTCGAGATTGACTCGGTACGGGAGAGATATCTTCTCACTTATAATCCCAAAGGTTTTTTGAAACGAATATCGCAGGGGCATGTCGGCGACATGCCCTCTGAAGGAGATTCAATACACAATTTTAAAAATATGCTGTCAGGCGATGTAAAAAAAATATCTCCGACCGGAGAACCGGTTCTGAAATTTTTCAATCCCATACAGATTATTATACATCTGTGGCAGTACAGAGACCTGATCCGCCAACTGACGTGGCGGGAAGTGGCCGGGAGATACCGGGGATCATTCATCGGTCTGGGCTGGTCATTTATTCATCCGCTTATCATGCTGTCTGTTTATACCTTTGTATTTTCAGAGGTTTTCAAAGCCAAATGGGGAATGGAACCGAATGAGGGCGTGACTGCTTTCGGTCTTGCTTTGTTTATGGGACTCATTACATTTAATATCTTTTCCGAAGTCATCAGTTCTGCTCCATCGCTTATATTGGCTCATACGAGTTATGTCAAAAAAGTAGTATTTCCTTTGGAAATTCTCGTCGTAGTAAAATTTCTTAGCGCGCTGATCAATGCGCTTTTCAGTCTGTCCGTATTGATTATCGGCTTTCTTATACTGAATCACTTTATTCATCTGACCATAGTGATACTGCCGGTCATCTGGCTTCCCATGATGATGTTTACGCTGGGCTGCGGATATTTTCTTGCCTCACTCGGAGTTTTTGTGAGAGATTTGGGAACAAGCGTGGGCATTGTGATCTCTATGCTTTTTTTTCTCACACCGATTTTCTACCCGGCACGGGCAGTGCCGGAAGCATTCCGTTTTATCTGCCTGATCAATCCGATGGCTGTGTTTATCGAGGATTCCCGAAAAGCGGTACTATGGGGACTTTTTCCGGACTGGCAGTGGTTTTTGCTGGGACTGTTCCTTTCTTTAGCGATATTTATTCTCGGATTTTTATGGTTTATGAAAACCAAAAAAGCCTTTGCAGACGTGATATAATTTTTCTGCTTTCAGACCGGAATCCGATAAAAATGATAAGGATTTTCCTTTATGTTTTTTAAACAGATAGATATACAAAATTTCAGAGGTATAGAATCTTTGATAATAGATAATATAAAACAGGTGAACTTGATTACCGGAAGAAATAATTGCGGAAAAACGTCTGTTTTAGAAGCTGTTTTTTTATTGACAGGAATGTCGAATCCGCAACTTCCAGTTATTATTCATACCTTCCGTCAATTACCTCTGACCGATGATGAAGATTTTAATTGTCTTTTCAACGATTTTGATCTATCCATGAATCCAAAAATAAAGGGAAAAACAGATTCTCAGGAAAGAACGCTGGAAATTAAAGCCATTTATTCTTCATTCATAGAACTTTCTGAGAAACAGATATTTTCAACTGTTTCCCCAAGAAGAATTGAAGGCTTGAATCTGACTTTTAATCTTGATAAAGAAACATTTCATGCTGAAATCAAACTGAAGCAGAGTAAAGTCAAAATTCCTCTTGATTATAAAGAAAAAATCAGTGCCTCTTTTATCAATCCCGGAACAATTATGAAGGATATAGACCGCAGACTTGATGCAATTCTGGTCAGGAAAGATTTAGGTACAATAATCAACTCATTAAAAGAAATAGAGCCGGATTTGCTTGATATCCGGATGGGAGCCGGAGGCATGATTTATGCAGATATCGGCATTGATCATTTGATTCCGATTAACTTAATGGGAGACGGGATCAGAAGAATATTAGGGATGCTCGCTGCAATATCTGAAATAAAAAACGGAATATTACTTATTGACGAAGTTGAAAACGGATTGCATTACAGTACGCTTTCCATACTGTGGAAAGCCATATTAAAGGCAGCATCTGATAATAACATACAGTTGTTTGTAACAACGCATTCTTATGAATGTGTACAGGCTGTTGCAGAAATTTATCAGGAACAAAGTGAAAAGGCGTGTAGAGGAAAGGATTTTATCAGTCTTTTCAGAATCGAAAAAAACAGCAAAGGCAGACACCGAGCTTTTCAATATAATGCAGAGACATTGATTGCAGGGGTTGAGAAAGAATTTGAGGTTCGGTAATGAAAAACAAGATCAGGCTTGAATCAGACCGGATTTTGGCAGTAGAAGGTAAAGATGAGTGCAACTTTTTCGAAGCATTGATTAAATACAAAAAAATCAATGGGATTCAGATCATTGACATAGGCGGTAAAGACAAAATTAAAACCGAGTTTCCCCTTTTAATCAATTTGGAAGGATTTACCGATGTTAATGCACTGGGTTTCATCCGTGATGCAGAAGAAAATCAGGCAATTTCTGCCTTTGCCAGTATTTGTTATATATTGAAACATAACGGATTTCCTGCACCCGATACTATAAATTCGATTTGTAATGAGCAGAACATAAGAATTGGCATATTTATTATGCCTAACAATATTGACAAAGGAATGCTTGAAGATTTATGTCTTGAATCTGTGAAAGATAAGCCTGTTTTCAAATGCGTAGATCACTATATCGAATGTTGTCTGCAATGTCTTGGGGAAAACGGGAAAAATATAAATATTTCAAAAGCAAAAATACAAACCTATCTGTCCGTTAAAAAGCCTATTGCAAATTCATTGGGTATTGCTGCAATCAAGGGGTATTGGAATTTCGGAAACGATTGCTTTTCCGATATCAAACAATTTTTGCACAACCTTTTTAATCCGATGCTGTCAGCATGACAAAATTCGCAGTCCGAGCCTGTAATCTTGGCAAATGCTATCAGATTTACAAAAAGCCTTCGGATCGTCTGAAACAATCCCTGTGGCGGGGAAAAAAGTGTTTCTACAAAGAATTCTGGGCAGTCAGAAATCTGTCGTTCGAGATTGCAAAAGGAGAAACCGTCGGTATTATCGGCGCAAACGGTTCGGGAAAGTCCACTCTTTTGCAGATGATCTGCGGTATTCTGAATCCCAGCACAGGAAGTTTGGAAATAGACGGAAGAATCGCCGCATTGCTGGAATTGGGCGCAGGCTTTAATCCTGAATTTACGGGACGTGAAAATGTCTTGATGAACGCTGCCATTATGGGATTAAGCCGTTCCGAAATCAAGGAGCGATACAATGATATTGCTGCTTTTGCCGATATTGGTCATTTTATTGACCGGCCCGTAAAGACTTATTCCAGCGGTATGTACGTGCGGCTGGCTTTTGCTACAGCCGTCAATGTTTCTCCGGATATTCTCGTAGTGGACGAGGCTCTTGCTGTCGGAGATGCGCGTTTTCAGCAGAAATGTATGGCAAAAATCAAAGCCTTTTGTCAATCGGGAACAGTCATTCTGGTGTCTCACGATATGGTAGCCATGCTGGAACTGTGTTCCCGAGTGATCTGGATAGAATCCGGAGAAATCCGTATGGACGGCGTTCCCAAATTTGTGATCGAGAAATATCTTCAATATATGTATGAAGGAATGGCTGCAACAATATCTCCGGATTTGGATACCTCTGCTTCGACAAATAGTGACAGATACGACATGAGCGGATTTCAGATGATTGATAAAACTATCAGACAGTTCGGAGATAAAAGAGCCACAATAAGAGCCTTGCGTATCTGTTCGCCGGAAAGCGGCAACGGTGTGATATATTCCGGAAAATCTTGTGAAATCGGTGTGATAGTCAATTCTAACGATACGGTTAGCCGCCCCATTGTGGGTTTTTTTGTGAAAGATCGGCTGGGCAGGGAAATTATGGGCGACAGCACGTTATTGCTCAAACAGGATATTCCTCCTTTTTCAAAAGATAAAAATTATCTGTTTTCATTTGAAATCGCTCAATGGCCCAATCTTCAGGAAGGAGATTATGCACTGTGCGTGGCTATTGCCGACGGCACGCAGGAAGATCATGTCCAATGCCATTTTCTTCACGATGCCCTGATTTTCAGAAGCATTCCTGTCAGAACGCCTGCCGGTATTTTCTCTGTTTCTGACAGCCGTATCACATTCAGGGAAATTTAGAATCAAATGCACCAAAGTTCTACAGACAATATGCTGGCTTTTAAAAGAAGCTGTCTTGAAGATAAAAAGAATGAGCCCTTGCTCATTCTGGACCTCGGAAGCCTTGACGTAAACGGGTCTTATCGTGAGTATTTCGATATTCCGCCCTGGAGCTATCGGGGAATGGACATGACTCCGGGCAGAAATGTGGATATTGTCTTACAGAATCCCTATCGCTGGCAGGAGATAAAATCGGATTCCGCGGATGTGCTGATTTCGGGTCAGGCATTTGAGCATATCGAATATTTTTGGATGACTATGCTGGAAATCGCAAGAGTTCTGAAACCCGGGGGATTATGCTGCATTATTGCGCCGTCCGGAGGATTCGAACACCGATATCCGGTGGATTGCTGGCGCTTCTACTCTGACGGATTTTCTGCACTGGCACGGTTTGTCAGGTTTGAAGTAGTAACAGTATTTACTCAGCGGGAAGAGAATCCTCAATATAGAGATGACAGCGGCAAATGGCAGGATACAATTCTGATTTGCAGAAAGCCGCATTTTTCGCTTATTGCTTCGTGGCGGGAACGAATCCGGCGGACTCTCTTGCATTGGGTTCTTTCTCTTTAGAATGAGGTATCAGACAAAAAATGGTGGGTTTCGCTTCGCTTCACCCACCCTACGAATATGGATTCGATGAAATATTTCAGATGCAGAAATATTGATGTGAGTGAAACGCAATTTTCGGCATATCTATGTGAAAATGATATGTTTGCAACACGACCGAAGATTCTTCAGAATTATATTAAGAATAATATTAATAGATTGTATCGTATATTCCGGAATATGCTCATATCCGAAACTGACTTCCGGGGACCTGCATTGGATGTAGGTTCGGGATGGGGAATTTTCTATCCGATTTACAAGCGGTTTTTTAATGCTATGCTCCCCTGCCACGTAGCAGAGTTATTCTGTTATGATCTGGAATATGAGGGCGATGCGATTCCCTGCGTGACTTTCGAATGCGAGAAAGATGAATTGCCTTATAAAGATTCAAGCTTCGGAGCGATTCTGTTTTTCGATGTTCTCGAACACCTGATTGTTGACCCGGTGTATGTAATATTGGAATTGAATCGGGTGCTGAGAAAAGGCGAACATCTGCTCATCAATACGCCGAACGCTTCGGCCGCTTACAGGATATTCAAAATATTATCCGGGCAAAGCCCGGCAACAGAGAATGAAATCCGTCCCAGTTCGATTTATCAGCGTCATAACAGAGAATGGACTCCGGATGAAGTCTGCCGTCTCATGGAATGCTGCGGGTTCGGAAATTGTCTGATTACGACGAATGAAGATATGATCAGTCCTGTAGAAACAGAAATTCTTTGTTTTGCCAAGCAAAAAGGCATATTAAGAAAACCCGAGAATTATTTCGGTCCCGATATTTTCTGTGCAGCGGAAAAATTGGAAGATATGAGTCCGAAACTTGATCTGCCGAAAGATCGTCGCTGGCCCGAGTGGTTGTACACTTCTCTTGACATTTATCGGAAACGGCCTGAAATCTTTCCGATAAATGCCGAAAATCCCGAAATCGGATTAATGGAAAATCGGTGTGAGACAAGTTGATGTTCTGAAGCATTCTTTTTATATCGAAGCCCCGCAGAGGCTCACGGATATTTCCTCATGGCAGGGTCATATCCCTTTTGCCTTTGCTATAATGCAGTGGCTTGCTCCAGCAGTTTTTACGGAATTGGGAACCCATAAAGGAGATTCTTACTGCGCCTTCTGTCAGGCTGTGCAAGGGCTGAATCTGAACTGCTCCTGCCATGCGGTTGACCATTGGGAAGGCGATGAACATGCGGGAATCTATGATAAAGATGTATTTGAGGAACTTAGGTCTTATCATGATCCTTTGTACTCGGATTTTTCGAAGCTGCTGAAAATGACGTTTGATGAAGGATTGAGTCATTTTTCGGATGCAGGTATAGATTTGCTGCATATTGACGGACTTCACTCTTACGAGGCAGTAAAACATGACTTCTGTTCATGGCTGCCGAAAATGAGTGAAAAAGGAGTCGTATTACTTCATGATACCGAGGTCCGTGAACAGGATTTCGGAGTATGGAAACTGTGGGAAGAACTGAAGGAAAACTATCCGAGCTTCGAATTTAAGCATTCTCACGGTCTGGGAGTTCTGGGCATAGGTAAATCTCTGCCGCCAGCGGTCGCCGACCTGCTGAATGCGGATAGAGAAGATATTTCCGAAACACAGAAGATATTTTCCGATCTGGGAAATGCAGTCATCCGAGATAAAAAGACAAATACGCCAGCCTCTCACCCCGAACCCCGAACTCCGAACCCGCTGATCAGCATAATTATTCCGGCATATAATCATGAAAAATATCTGAAAGAGACCATTGCTTCGGTTCTGGAACAGACCGTGAGCGATTTTGAACTTATCATTATCAATGACGGTTCGCAGGACCGCTCGGAAGATATTATTCTCAGTATAAACGACAGCCGGATTCACTATTTCTGTCAGGAAAATCAGGGCGCGCATAACACGCTGAACCGCGGAATCAGGCTTGCAAGAGGCAAATATCTCAGCATTCTGAATTCGGACGATGTTTATTATCCTGAGCGATTCGAGGAATTTCTGAAAATCCTTGAACATGAGCCTTCGGTTCATGCGGTGTTCAGTCATGTAGAATTCATTGACGAACAGGGAAATTTCATAAAACATAAGACAGCAGAAGATAATTGGCTGAACCGCCCGGAACCCTCTTTTAAAACAGAGAATACTGTTTTTCTCGATCTGCTTGCGGGAAATTTTCTTGTTTCGACTTCGAATCTGTTTTGCAGAAAAAGCGTATTCGATGATATCGGCTATTTTCTCAATCTCAGGTATGCCCATGATTATGAGTTTTTTCTGAGACTTTGCTATAATTTCAATGTCCGTCTGATACAGACCCCTCTGTTGAAATACAGGATTCACAGCGCCAATACAATTAAGGAAAATGAGGCGGAAACCGACTTCGAACTGGGACTTATCTTCTCGAATTTACTCCTTAATTACGATCTGAAGAAAATCTTTCCAGTTGAAAATGCCTACACCCTGATGGCAAAATTCTTTAATTCCGTCAAGCCTTGCAACTCGGAACGGATGATTATGACTTTGATTCCTTTTGTTTTAAGCCATAATCTTGAGAAAGAGTTTTTTGATGTCTTAGCTGAACAGTCGGAAAATCCTTTCAGAAAAGCCTGCACAGATTATTTCAGAAATTATCTCGATGTCTGGCAGGATTCCCAGACTGCTTGGAAAAAATGGAGCGAAACCAATGAGCAGCTTGTCCGTACAGAAAAAAAATTGTCGGAAACATCGGAAGAAGCAAAAAAATGGTGGCTCAATTCACAGGAAACTTGGAAAACATGGCATGAGATCAACAGATATCTGGCAGAATCAGATAAAAAATTGACAGAAATTGCAGAATCGGCGGAACGGTGGCGGCAGATTTCTGTGTCTGAAATCAACGGACGGCTCATAGAAGCCGAAAAAAAGGCGTCTGTAGCTGTCGAAACCGCAGAAAAATGGAGACTTATCTCCGAATATGCCCGGCAACAATGTCAAGAAAGCGATAATCACCTGAAAGAAGTCGAGAAAAAACTTGCTGAGTCAGAAAAAGAGATAAAACAATGGACATTGAATTCTGACAATGCTTGGAGGAAGCAGGATGAAACCCATAAAAAACTGATTGAGGCAGAAAGAAAATTATCCGAAGCAGATAAGAAGTATGCAGAAATAACCCGGCAATTTCAGGTAGTGACGGATTCTTACGCATATCGTATAGGCAGAATATTAAGTCGTCCCATAGAAAAAATATCGGGCAGACAGATTTTGCCGTTAAAAATAGAGGAAAAAACGGTGACAGATACCATTGAAAGCCCTGTCAGAAATTATATAAACCGGGAAGTCGCAGACACTTTTTCCCGATTTTCGGAGAAGATCGGTCACTCAGACCGGCAAATTTCAATTACTGTACCGCCTAAACTCTTTGTCAATCTGTCGGATGTTTCGAAATATCGTGACGGATTTTCCTTTATCAGACCCGAAGAACTGAAATTGGAAAAGCCTGTTGATGACTACATTGAAAAAGATCTCTTTCCGCTGCCTTCCACAGAAGACAGGGAGGGCTATATGGATGAGAGACATTTCGAATATTGGCTGTCCGGATTGGGCGATTATCTGAATATCAAACATATCCTGAAAAAGTATGATTGCTGCCTTAAACCGGGCTTTTCCGTTTATGATATGGGATGTGCATCAGGAAGGGTAATTCGGCATTTTCTCTGTCAGGAGAAAGAATTGAATTTGTGGGCATCGGACGTAAATTCCAACCATGCCGAATGGATATTGAAATATATAGGCACAACTATCAAGGCGTTTCAGAATCATTTTCTTCCCCATTTGCCTATGGAAGATAATTATTTTGATATAGTCTATGCGTTTTCGGTATTTACCCATATTGACTCATTCGATTCGGCTTGGCTGGCAGAATTGAGAAGAATATTGAAACCGGGCGGTATTGCCTATCTGACCATACATTCTGATCACACATGGTCTGTGATGAAGGCCGGTATGCCCATCTATGAGGCATTGATGACTCACCCTGATTTTTCGCCGGATTTGCTGAAATTCCCATTGCCGCAGGAAAAAACGGTCTATCGCTGGGGAGCAGGGGGCTATAGTTCAAATGTCTTTTATCATACCGAATATATAAAGAATATATGGGGAAGATATTTTGAAGTGCTTGAAGTCATTCGGGAAGGATGCTTTTATCAGGATGTAGTTGTACTCAGAAAAAAACTTACTGAAATAAAATAGAAAAAATGGATATTTCTGTCATTATACCTGCTCACAGAGAAGGCCGTCTGGCGCACCGCACCATGAGCAGCATCTTCAGATCGGCAAAATATGCCTCGGAATCCGGTATCAGAACCGAGATAGTCGTAGTATTGGACAGACCGGATAAAAAAACGCAGGAGTATTTCAGGCGATACGATGACTCTGAAGTAAAGCTTCATACCTCGGATTTCGGGGATGCCGGGCTGGCAAGAAATCACGGCGTTGAGCGTGCTGCTGGAAAGTATATTGCTTTTTCAGATGCCGATGATCTGTTCGGAAAGAATTGGCTGAACGCAGCCTTTCATGAAGCAGAAAGCTGCGGGGAATACGGTGTTTACTATCCCGAATATGTCATCTGTTTCGAGGGAGAAAATCTGCTTGTCCAATGCAAAGATTCCGATGACGAAACCTTGTCCATCGGAGATATGATAGAATACAACTGCTGGAATTCTGTCCATTTTTTAACTAGACGGACTCTGCTTCTGGAAAATCCTTTTGTGCCGACTCCTTTGGAATCGGGATTCGGGTACGAAGACTGGCACTGGTATTGCGAAATCATCGCCAACCGCATTCCGATCCGAATTGTTCCGGACAGTTGTGTATTTTACCGGAAAAAGCTGCAAGGCTCGCGTCTGTCCGAACATAATCACAGTCAGACAGTGATTCCGAGATCGAAACTCTTCGAGCCTGCCATATTCTCTTCGCTGATCAACAGAGGGAAAAATAAAGCATAAATGATAACAAATCATAGGCATCGGATTATCTTGAACTATATATTCAGGGTCATTTATGCGGCAGTGCTTTATGTTTACAGAGGCATGAAGTATTTCTTCAGACCGCTGGTCCATATTCACCCGAGGATATATCGCTTTGCCCTGACTCTGCGCGAAGCAGTAAAAGAACTGATACGTCCGCCGGAAATATCTCCTCCTGCGATCTTTCCCGAATCGCAGATTCAGGAAGCAGCAAAAAAGGAAAGTCTTTTTTCTGAAAAAGAGAATATCTGCGTAGCTGAACCGGAAAAATCGCCTCGTATTCCCGCATGGCTCATGGAAGAATGGCGAGACATTCATGCTGTCGAGCCGCAGTTGTTTCCTGAAAAATGGCTTATAGAAACTATCCCGACCTATCATGTTCCTATATCCCGCATTGCAGAGCCGTATTTGGAACTTTGCGGGCTGTACGGAGAGGATGTCAGTCATGTATTTCTGGTTCCCTGGTTAGTGAAAGGCGGGGCAGACCTTGTAGTTATCAATTATGTTCAGTCGCTGACTATACAGCATTTGGCGAGACATATAGCGGTGATTTCCACACTGAATGTGGATTCGCCGTGGAAAGAAAGACTTCCTGAACAGACCCGTTTTATCGAGTTAGGGAAAAGGTATCATTGGCTGTGGCCGGAAGAACAGGAAAAACTGCTCATCCGCCTGTTAGTGCAGAATCGTCCGAAAATCATTCACAATATCAATTCGGATCTCGGGTACCGTGTATTTGTCAAATACGGAAAAGCACTGCAAGGGATGTCGAAACTCTATGCCTCGTCGTTTTGTCTCGATATGACCGAAGAAGGGAAATACGCGGGATATCCGGTCTGGTATCTGCCCGAATGCTTTGATATATTAGAAGCTCTGCTGAGTGAAAACCGTATCCATTTGGAGATATTAGAAGAACTCTATGCTTTTGACAGAGAGAAAATGTATGTCCATTATCAGCCTGTGGCTCCGGTTCCAAAACGGAAACAATTTGACGAGCGATATTTGAATAAAGAGACATTCAATATTTTATGGGCAGGCAGATTGGACAGGCAAAAACGCCCCGACATTCTTATTCGAATTGCGGAAAAATGCAAGGCATTGCCCTTCAGATTCCATGTTTACGGCTCAACGGTTTTGGACGCCGATCTTTATACGAAGCGATTCGAAGAATTGGAAAATATCAGCTATCACGGGCAGTTTGACGGTCTTCCCTCTGTAGATGTGAATTATTACGATATTTTTTTATATACTTCGCAATGGGACGGGATGCCGAATGTTTTGTTAGAAGCCGTATCTCTCGGTTTGCCGGTGATTGCATCCGATGTAGGCGGCATTCGGGAACTGATTGTCCATGAGAAAACCGGTTTTCTCATCACTCCTTATACCGACGCGGACGTTTATGCGGATTGTCTTCGATACATCTTTGAGAATCGTTCCATGCTTGCGGAAATAGCGGATAATGCTTTTCAGTTGCTTGCCGAAAGGCATTCATGGGGAGTCTTTAATGAAAATATAAAAAAGATTCCGCATTATTGTGTGTTCTGACAAGAGGAAGACCTATACGATGGAATATTACAGTTGCGAATGGATAGAATACCGATTGCTTTTGGATCACTGGCAACTCAAATTCTGCTGTATTCCGCACAGCAAGGGCAAAGGCTTTGTTCCAATCTGTTCTTTCAGCGGCGGTAAGCTGCCTGTTGATATCATCGTGTCGGAAAGAGAAAAACTGAGACAAATCAATAATGATGAAAGATATATGGATTCTCCCTGTAAAGGATGCCATCGCCTGAGAAAAGACAAATGGGAGAAATTAGAGGGGAATGTCCTTTTTAATCAGATCGAAATCAGTAATTTCACGCTATGCAATCTGAAATGCGACTATTGCTATACGGTTCTCCGCAAAGAATGGAATCTTCCGGCTTATGCGTATCCACTATCGCCGATATTCGAAGATATCATTCGTAACGGATATCTGCATGAATCCGGACGCATCGAGTGGGCAGGCGGAGAGCCGACTATTTTGAAAGATTTCGGCGAATTGGAAAAAATGCTCTTAAACAAAGGCTTTTTTCAAACCGTTTTCACGAACTCGGTTGTTTTTTCCGAAGATTTGGAACAGGGACTCCGGCAGAAAAAGATTTCCATAGTCACCAGCATTGATGCCGGAACTCCTGAGACATACAGAAAAATCAAAGGAAAAGATTGTTTTGACACAGTATGGGCAAACGCGGGGCGTTATGCTCGGACCGGAGGATATGTGGCTGTCAAATATATCGTCAAACACAATAACTCAGATTTGAAAGATATTCATGGCTTTCTCAATCTGTGCAAAAGTCATAATATTTCTACGGCAACGATAGTCCCCGATAATAATGAAATCAGCAAAGACAGCATCAGCGATGAAACCCTGTATGCCGTAGCAGTAATGAGCCGTGAATCTGCAAAACTGGGCATTGATCTGAATATCCAGAAGGATTATTTCGGCGAGAAGTATTTTCGCCGGATTTCAGATTATATGAAAATAGAAGGGATACTGAAAATTCGTTTCAATCGGCGGCTATCCGAAACCGTTAAAATTTCCGTTGTGATTCCCTGCTGCAATCACGGTGAATTTTTAAAAGAAGCCGTACAAAGCGTCATGTTTTCTGCGTTTGACAACTATGAAATCATTGTGGTAAATGACGGTTCCGCAGACGCTTTTACTCTGCGGATTTTCGATGAATTGGAAAAGGATTTTTCGGAAAATCAGCACATTGTCATCGTTCATCAGGAAAATGCGGGCGTTTCTGCTGCGCGCAACAATGCCATCCGATTATCGCGTGGCGAATATATTCTGCCATTAGATGCAGATGATAAAATCCGACCGAATTATCTGAGCCGTGCTGCGGAGATATTGGATAAGCATCCGGATATCGGCGTTATATATCCTTATGTGCAGCTTTTCGGGGAAAAGCAGAATGTATGCGAATTTCCTCCATTTGACGCCAAAAGGCTGCTCTTGTATAATTTTATTGTTGCCTGTTCGGTTTTCAGAAAAAACTTATGGAACGACTGCGGCGGCTATGATCCTGAAATGAGGCTCGGATATGAGGATTGGGAATTTTGGATCCGTGTGATGAAAAAGGGCCGGAATTTTCACCTCATCAGAGAAGTCATGGCGGATTGCCGCTTCAGAAGCGGGTCCAGAAATTCGGCTTGCGATATCCCCGAAAACCGTCGGGAATTGATGCGATATATCTGCAATAAACATAAAGAAATATATTCCGAAAATCTGACATATATAATTTCTGAAAAAGATGCGGATCTGCTTCAGGCGATTCTTCATGCCCGGAATCTTGAAGCCGCTATCAAAGAAAAGAATGAGATATTGAGCCGCATTTATAATTCTCACGGATGGAAAGCCCTTTTAATGTATTACAGAATATTGGATAAAGTATTTCCGATAAATACCGGGCGAAGACGTGCTGCCCGAAACATCTTAAAGCTCTTTCGATGAGACAAAGCGATTTTCAGTCACAGGCAGAAGATTTTCTGATCCGGGCTTCAGCCGACAGCGATTCGCCGATACTCAGGAAATGGTATGAGCAGTTATTTTATTATCTCGCAGAAAGAGATTTTGCGATTGACTCTGTCTCTCTGAAATTTCTCAGGGGAAGCTTTTCGGCAGAGGATTGGCTTTGGCTCAAGGCATTTCAAATCCGGCCCCTGATGAGCATATTGATGCCTGTGTATAATACCGATACTGATGTTCTCAGAAGAAGCATCGAATCGGTTCTGAATCAGGTGTATAAGAAATGGGAACTCTGTATTGTTGACGATGCCTCGGAACGGGCAGAGATCAAGCCGGTTCTGAAGTATTACTCAAAGAAAGATAGCCGGATTCGGCTACGGTTTTCCGATAAAAATGAAGGTATTGCTATTACTGTCAATAAAGCGGCTCAGATGGCTTCGGGCGGGTATATCGGAGTATTGGATCACGATGACGAATTGGAGCCGCTCACGCTCTTCGAATATGTCAGACTTATCAATATTCATCCGGATGCAGACTGCATCTACTGCGATGAAGACAAAATTGCCGAAGACAGGAAGTATTGCGACCCCTGGTTCAAATCGGACTGGAACCCGGATTTATCTCTTTCCTTCAATTATGTGATGCACTTTGCCATGTACCGGCGCAGTCTGTTCAAGGCAATAGGCGGAGTCCGCAAAGATTATGAAGGCTCTCAGGATTACGATCTGTTACTGAGAGCTTCTGAAAAAACCGATAAAATTTATCATATTCCGCAAATCCTTTACCATTGGCGCATGGGCAGCGGGTCTATCGCGTCCGGGCCCGAAGCCAAGCCCGATGTATTTGTCAAGGGATTGGCAGCCTTGAACGATGCGTTAAAGAGGCGGAATATTTCCGGCGTCGCAGAAGATGCGCCGAATGCGTGGAAGGGTGTTTACAGAGTCAGGAGAAATATCGTCCGCCCCTTATCCTGTTCCGCAGTGATACGTTCCTACGGAAATGAAACCGCATTAAGCCGGGTATCGGACAGTCTGCCTTCTGATATGATATCGGAAATACTGGTTTGTGTCCATTCTTCTGTAAGTTCGAATACAGACAGGATTTCAGAGTCATACAAAGGAAAAATCAGACAGATCGTAGTCGAAGATTCCGACAGTTTTCCCGATGCCTTTAATACCGGGGCAAGACAGGCAGCCGGTGAAATTCTCTTTTTTTTAGATGAGACATTGGAACTGATTTCACCGGAAAGTTATGTCTGTCTGCTGGAGCATGTCCAAAGAAAAGAAGTCGGCGCAGTCGGCGGAAAAGTCTATTATGAAAACGGTTTGACGGAGCATGGCGGCGTTATTCTTGGTCCCTTTGATGTGCTGGGATATGCTCACCGTGCAACTCCCGACAGACCCGGATATGCGGGCCTGAACGCTATGATCTGCAACTACAGCGCAGTCATGGGATTAGGCATGATGACTCGGCGGAAACTCTTTCTGGATATGGGCGGATTTGACAGCGTATTCGAGAGGGCTTACTGGGATGCGGATTATTGTCTCAGACTCAGAGAGAAGGCTTATCTCATCACTTACACGCCGTATTCGAAATTCCGCCACTATATCCCGGTAAAAGCCATCCGTGAAATGATCGTAGAACCGGAAGCCGCACATTTCAGAAAACGATGGCGGGATATGATTGACTCGGACCCGTATTTTAACCCGAATTTTTCAAGACTCGTTGAGAATTTCACTTTAAAGGATAAAAAGCGATGAACAATATCATCTTACTGGTTGACGATGAAGAGGATATCCGGGATGTTCTGGATATATCGCTGTCTGATCTGGGATATCATGTGCTGACAGCGGCAAACGGGGAAGATGCCCTGAGTATTTTCAGAAAAGAAAATCCGCCTGTGGTTCTCAGCGATATAAAAATGCCGGGCATGGACGGTATAGAACTGCTTCAGAAGATCAAACTGGAAAACAGCGATACAGAAGTTATTATGATTACGGGTCACGGAGATATGGATTTAGCCATCAAAAGCCTCAAATACGAAGCCACCGATTTTGTCACAAAACCCATCAATGACGATGTTCTGGAAATCGCTCTGAAAAAAGCTTTTGAAAGAATATCGCTACGGCAGCAGATCAGAGACTATACGGAAAATCTTGAGATATTGGTTGAAGAGAAAACCAGAAAGCTGCTTGAAGCGGAAAGGCTTGCGGCTATAGGCGAAACCGTAGCCGGTTTGTCTCATGCCATAAAGAATATTGCCGGAGGACTGAAAGGCGGTATTTTTGTGCTGGAAAAGGGAATCGAATCCGATGATAAGACATATTTGCGACAAGGCTGGGAAATGGTGAAGGGGAATGTTGACAAGATCAGAAACCTGTCCTTGGACCTTCTCAGTTACGGGAAATCTACGGAGATAAAGTATCAGTTGTGTGATCCGAACAAGCCTGTCCGGGAAGTTGCAGAACTGATGATATCTCCTGCCCGTGAACATCAGATCGAATTGAAAACAGACCTCAGCCCGGATTTGAAGCCCTTTTATTTTGATCCCGAAGGAATTCACCGCTGTCTTATGAATCTTGTCACCAATGCGCTGGATGCCTGCAAAAAGCCCGAATTGTACGAAGAGTCTGAAGATATCCCTGATACGGACCCGAGCGCAAAAGAAGTTATTGTGAAAACACTCAGGACGCCGGGCTGGGGAGTCGAATATCAGGTGACAGACAACGGGAGCGGCATGGAAGAAGAAGTCCGGCAGAAAATTTTTCAGAGTTTTTTCAGTACAAAAGGAACCCGAGGCACAGGCATCGGTCTGATGATGACCCGGAAAATTATCAGCCAGCATAAGGGGCTTATTGAAGTAGAATCCCGAAAAGATTCAGGCTCGAAATTCATTATCAAACTTCCGGTTGTCGAAAATCCGCCGACCGAAAAAGCAGGGACATGAAAAAAACTGCTTTCAAGCCCTGCTTCAGTATCACCGATCTGCAACGATTCAATTCCTTCTGAGCAGAAGAACAGCGGCTCCGACTGTCAATAAAAAAAGTATTTCTACAAGAGCCGGGGGCGAACCGTCGGCTGAATCCGAAATAAAGCATCCTGCGCTCGCTTCCACCCGAGATGAGCCGTTCTCCTTTACAATCCCGACGCTCAGATTCTCCATAGGTCTCGGAGGCGAGTCATCATCGTCATAAACGTAGGCAAAGGCTTCTCTCAATCGAAACGCGATAAACGGGAATTGAAGATTTGAGACTAAACGATTCAGCCTTTTTCCGATACGGGTTTCCAAATCCGAGGTCACGCTTGCAGGAAATCTGAGAGAGACATTTTCCGCTTTTGCTTTTACCCAATAGCCTTGATATGGCTCCGTCCATTCCGTATCAGACGTGTAATCACCGTTCTCCCATCGCCACAGCCGCTTATCAATGAAAGGATTGGATTCGGGCAGATCGGCAATGGCAACGGGTCCGTATAGAATGAGCCCGTCTCCGTCGCATACGAGTATTTCTACATCGTTCCAGTAGTAATCGCTGTTGTTGGGACAGCCGATCATATTCCAGCCCTTGCCGGTCAGTGAATCATAGCGCAGTTTCACATCCACATCTGTAGTCACACTGACCGGAACTCCGGTGACGGTGATATCAAGTCCGTTTCTGGCAAGGAACCAGTAAGCTCTTCCGGGTTCGATATCTATCTGATTTTCATACTCGACATAGTTTCCGATTTCAGGATGATAGGCTCCGATCCGGAAGTTATTCCGATCATAGTTTCCGCCCAGATCATCGCCCAGAACGGCTTCGGATGCCGGATTGTCAGGCCAGAGCGGAAAGGATACCATTCTGTAATCCGGGGCTTTGTCTCCCGGATCAATGCTCACTCTCGCATCGGTTTCCAGTACGCCTATCTTGAAGACATATTCTTCGGACCATGAAAAAGAATTACTTCCCGAATCCTTATATCCCGCTTTCCACGCATATTTCATGCCGGGAATCAGACCAGTAACCGTATATCGGGTAAGATCGCCGGATTCGGCTATATAGTCAAAGGAAGGGTCTTTTTCGCTTTCGCAATATGCTCTGTCTGCCCGTCTTATCAGCCAATGCGTTGCGGTATGGGCATTTCCTTCGGGGTCTGAAAATGCTCCGGCTTGAAGCGTGACAGATTCCGACGACAATACGGCTTCGTTTGCCGGGCTGACTGCAAAGGGAATATCCGGCGGCGTATTATTCTGCCGTACTATATTGACAATACAGCTGTCGAGAGATGACTGTCCGGCAGTATCCGTAACCGTCAGTTGAAAGAGCAGTTCTTCTGACTTCGTATCCGAGGCAATGAATGTTGGTTGAATAGCTGCAGAATCGGATAAAGTCACCGACTGAACGCCGATCTGCTCCCAGAAATAGGAGACAATGCCGTCATCCGAGTCAAAAGACTTCGATCCGTCCAATGTGACGACCTGACCTTCGTTTACTGTCTGATCTGCCCCGGCATCAGCTACAGGCTGCATATTCGGCTTGCGGGAAACCTTTACTTCCAGATAGAATACATTGCTGTCATTGACGCCGTCATTGACCACTGCCGGTATAGTCAGACTGCCGTAAAAGCCGGGCGTCGGCGTGATTGTATTATCGCTGTAAGTGTAGTTCTCTCCTTCCCTGATTCTAAGCCTGAAATCATCCGGAAAGACATTATCCGGGTCTGTTATGCTCAGATCGTTCAGCGTGATCGTAAGTGATGTTCCTTCTTCAATTTCCAATGGCTTCTGATCCCTTATGACCGGAGGGCTATCGGGAGAAACTTTCTGTTTCAGAATGAAGTTTACCCTGTCTCCTGTAGAAACACCGGTCTTTTCCTGCGACAAATAAGGCAGAGACGGATCCGGCAATACCGATACCGTGTAGTCACTGCTTCCAGGCAAACCGTTGATATCATAGCTCCCGTCCGTTTTGCTCAACACGCTGTTTCCTTCCTGACGAGACTCGGACCAAGCCTTGATCTCTGTTCCCGAAAGCGGATTCCCTGCCTCGTCGGAAATTGTTCCCTGAATACTTCCGTCCCGGCTTAGTTCCAGTTCAAAAGAAATGTCCGGGAAATCCGGATCACTCGGACGAAGCAGTTCGGCATTTTCTTCATTCGGTGTACCGGTCGCTGTTCCATCATAATATCGGTGATTATACCTGTCCGACCATACAGAAACGATGTAGTCATAAGCTTGTTTTAACCCTTTGATGGTATAGGGAATTTCTCTTAGATTCTGAAACACGATCCGCACACTTTCCATTGACCCCGTTGACTCGGAAAAGGCTTCGATTCTTACGCTTTCACCCGGCACTGCATTTTCAGGAAAAACAAGTTTTCCCGAAATCACCGTAGTAACAGGAATCAAGTCGAAATCAATGCGGTCTGCATCTCGCTCTGTCAAATCTGTAAAACCGGCGTATTCCGAATACAGATAATTGTCGGAACGAATTTCTATCCGGTAATCCGAGGCAGGCTTCAGATCGCTGACGATGTAACTGACAAGGTCGCCTGTGCCTTGCAGCGTGATGTTCTTACTGAAATCTGTCGAAAGAGATGATACCGTAATCTCTATCGTGTTTCCTGCGGCAAGCCCCGTAATTCTGCCGCTGATCGCACGTGTATGCACGACTACAGGGGAAACGGCAATGTTCAGATCAAAGACATTACTGGAATCTGTTCCGTCATTCACCGTTACCGTAACGATAAGGATTCCGCTGAAACCGGTCGCAGGAATAATCGTGTTGCCGTTATGCGTATAATTGATTCCGTCCCGAACAGTCAGTCTGAAGTCATCCGGATACACATTGTCCGGGTCGCTTACGCTCAGATCGTTCAGAGCAACAGTCATCGCTGTTTCTTCCGATGTGCTTAATGGGTTCTGAGCCATAATTATCGGGGCATCATTGACATTTGCCACCGTAATTTCAAAAGTCTGAATACCTGCTGCGCCGGCCGCATCTCTGACCTCCAATGCAATGCTATGAAAGCCGATATCGTTGTCTCCCGGAATACCCGAAAGCTTTGCTGTTCCGTCTTTGTTGTCTGTCAATGACAGCCATACCGGTATCTTCAAAGCACTGATACTAAGGCTGTCGTCTGCATCGGCGTCAGAAGTCGTAATACTATAGATATACGTCGCATCTTCTGTAGCATCAGTCACCGGCGTACTGCCGAATATCGGCGGTTCATTGACATTTGTCACGCTTATCGTAAAATTCTGTGTATCCGTTTCACCCGCAGCATCTTTGACTCTCAGACTGATGCTGTGTTCGCCTACGTCACCATTGGTCGGCGTGCCGGAAAGTCTTGCCGTGCCGTCTCCCTTATCCGTCAGACTGAGCCATTTCGGTAAGCCCGAAGTAGTTATACTTAGGCTGTCTTTCATGTCGGGATCGGCTATAGTGACGAAATAGACATATTCCCTGTTTTCCGTTGCCGCAATGACCGGTGTGCCGGTAAACTGGGGCGGATTGTTGACATTTGCCACCCGGATAGAAAAGCTCTGGGAATTTGCGGATCCGGCGATATCTCTTACCTTCAATTCGATACGATGCTCTCCGACATCCTCATTGCCGGGCGTACCGGTAAGCAATGCCGTACCGTCTCCGTTGTCCGTCAAAATCAGCCATTCGGGCAAATCAGAAGAAGCAGTGATAGTCAGCGAATCATTGCTGTCCGGGTCGGCGGTTCCGATGGTATATGTATATGTCTCGCCTTCTGTTGCAATAAGGACAGGCAGACTGATGAATTCGGGCGGATTATTGACATTTGTTATTCGAATAGCAAAATGTTGTGTATTCGAAGCTCCGGCAGCATCCTCAACATTCAATACGACATCAAAGATTCCTACATTGCTGTTGTTCGGCGTACCGGAAAGTATCGCCGTACCATCTCCCTTATCGCTGAGACTGAGCCAATCCGGAAGGACAGAGGCAGTGATACTATGAACATCGTCAGTATCCGGATCCTCAGTCGTTACCGTGTAGCTGTAAATCGAATCTTCTTTTGCCGTAGTAATAGGGATACTGGTGAAGAACGGCATGTCATTCACCGGATTCACGGTTATTACAGCCCTTCCGATCTCTCTGCCGAATGCCGTAGTTCCACCGCTGAGGCTCGTATCACTATTTACATCTCCGCTATTGCCCTGAGTCTGATCCCAAGCCCGGAAAGTAATACTTGCAGTTCCGTTAAAATCGGCATCAGGCACAAAGCGGATCATCGCCAGCATATCCAGCAGAACAGCTTTGTTTTCGGCAATATCTTCAGGGAAATTCACAAATACCGGAGCGGACGTACTCGAAATTCGTATTTGCGGATTTGCATATTGCCAGACTCCGTGAGCCGTATCTGCGGCAATCACGGCAATTCCGGATTTTGCGTCTTTATCCGCATCGCTTATAGGATTATCAGAGCTTGCGATTAGATCGGCAATCGTCATACCGGGATTGTCGGCGTCTGCCGAATCTTCTGCTATGGAAGAGAGAGTCATATCAACGGTATTCAATATCGGCGAATCATTGACCGGTTTGACGAAAATCGTCACCGTTGCCGTATCTGACTCATCTCCCTTAATGACGGTATAGGTAAAATTATCTTCGCCGTTATAATTTTCGCCGGGCGTATAACTAAAAGAGCCGTCGTTCTTCAAAGTGATTCTACCTTGCAAAGAATCGCCTATATTCAATTGATAATCGCCTTCAATACCGCTGTCATTTGCCAGAACACCCGGAGCTTGAATCGTCAGGGGTTGATCTTCATCTGTCTCATACCGGTCATCGTTTGCATCCGGCGAAATACTAATCCGAATAACAGAGATAAAAAATGCCGGCAGAGCAGCGGTCAATATCCTGTCCGAGACGCTGATGATAATGTTTTTAAATATACCTACATCTTTGTTACCGGGAGTTCCGCTCAGTTCACCGGTTTCAGTATCAAATTTTGCCCATTCCGGTTTGTTAGTAATGGAAAAAATCAGCACATCATCGTCTGCATCGTCGGCAATCGGCGTAAAACTGTATTGGCTGTCGGCATTTACTTTTGTTGCCGGAGTACCGGAAATGCTCGGCGCATCATTGACATTGACTACTGTGAGATTGAAAGCGGGCAGAGTGCTTGCTGCCGTACCGTCCGAGACACTGATGACAATGTTTTCGCTTGTTCCGACATCTTCATTATCAGGTGTTCCGCTCAACGTTCCGTTTGTAGTATCAAACTCTGCCCAGACCGGTTTATTGACAATAGAAAAGGTGAGCGCATCGTTTTCACTGTCTTCGGCATTCGGAAGAAAGTAATACGAACTGCCTTCATTTACTTGAGTCAGGGGTGTGCCGGAAATGATCGGCACATCATTGGCAGAGCCGACTGAAATCCTTACTGTTGCCGGGTTCGAATCAGCTATGCCGTCATTGACTTTATAAGTAAAACTATCCTCGCCGGAAAAATCGGCATTGGGTCTGTAAATAAAAGAACCGTCGCTGTTAAGCGTAACAGAACCATTGGAACACTCGCTGATTTTTATTGCTTTAAGCGAATCGCCTTCTGAATCGCTGTCATTCACCAGAATACCCGGAGACGGAATGATCAAAGTTTCATCTTCTTCTACGGTGAATTTGTCGTCATTTGCAAGCGGCAGATCATTAACAGCACGAACCGAAATGATTACCGTTGCTGCATCAGAATCCTCTGTGCCGTCATTGACTTTATAAGTAAAACTATCCTCCTCAAAGAAATTCTGATGCGGCGAATACTCAAAAGACCCGTCGGCATTCAGCGTCAATGAGCCGTTAGCAGGCTCGGTGATTTCGATTGCCGTCAACGTATCGTTTTCCACATCGCCGTCATTTGCCGATAAGCCCGAAGCCCTGTCAATTTTCAGAAGAGAATCCTCTGCGACAGAATAAGCGTCATTATTTGCAATCGGCGCATCATTCACGGCTTTGACCTCGATCACCGCCTTTGCCGTATTGATACTGAACGATGTTGCGCCGCCGTTGTTTGCGGTATCTGCTCCGGTATCGCCGTTGCTCCCGTAAGTCTGATCCCAAGCACGGAAAGCGATATTCGAAGTTCCGTAGTAATTCTTATTCGGAACAAAGCGGAGCCGGATATTGCCGTTCAGCAGCACGGCCTTATTTTCGGCAATATCCGAAGGAAAAGCAATGAAATCCGTATCGCCGTCTTTGGCATATTGCCAGACTCCGTTTCGATTATCTGTAGCAATCACAGCAAGGCATTGCAGGGCGTCGGTGTCGGCGTCGCTGATCGTAGTATCGGCAATCATATCTGAAATCAATATTCCGATATTATCGCTTTCAGAGATGTCTTCGGCGATGGAATCCAGCATGATGTCTCTGCTGTTATCCAATACCGGAGCGTCATTGACGCTGTTCGCAGAAACAGTAAAGGCTTGCAGGGCAAATTCTTCGGCAGCATCTTTGACTTGCAGGCGGATGTCATAGCTGCCGATGTCGTTATCCTGAGGAGTTCCCTCAAGTATTGCGCTTTCATCGTTGCTTTCAGACAGCTTTAACCATGTCGGCAGCAATTCGGCAATGATCGTAAGATGGTCGTCTGCGTCAGGATCAGAGACCTTGATATCGTACTTATATGTCTCTCCTTCATTTACAACGGTAACAGGCTCGCTTTCAAAAACCGGCGGATCATTTTCCGGCTCCACGTTTACCCTTACTGTATAGGTATCGGACGGATTTCCGTCACTGAGCCGATAAGCAAACGAGTCCTCTCCGTTCCAATCGGGGTTTGGCGTGTAAGTTATTTCTCCTCTGCTGTCATCGGAAGACAGGGAGCCGTTCAAAGGCAATGCCGTGAAAGAAATACTGAGGCTGTCGTTGTCCGGGTCGTAGCCCGCAAAGATATTTAATACGCCGTCTTCTTTGACTCTGCGAAATTCATAGCAGCCGGATGTCACCCAAGGTGCCGGAGCCGCTGCTCCAGTGCTGTTCAATATGCCGTTATTGCGGTT
>DYRK01000982.1 GCA_020718785.1 Desulfatirhabdium butyrativorans
GACAGAAATGTCTGACCCGCCGGATCTTATAAATCATAATGGTCGGTCGCTTATTACAGTTGGCTTTCAGGAATGTCATATCCGCGCCGGAAGTCCGGCGATTTGTGTTGCGGCTGAGGATTCTCGACATATTTTCAGAACGGATGAGGCGTTTAGACGTATTTCAAAACTATGGAAAATTATGGGAAGGAAAAATTTATCAGTGATGCAAAAGCCCTTATGAATCCATAAGCCTTTATGAATCCATATCACTGCTTCTTTTATACCACTGCCGAAAATTTGCAAAAGAGAAAGAGAGTTTTGTGATGAGCAGAATCCGCTGTCCATGAGGAAAGCCGATTCTGCTCTGTTCGGACATCAACAGCGGTTATTTAGCTCCTTCCATGAAGTCCACTTTCTTCTGCACATCAGGAGTAAACAGCCATTCAATTTTTACCGATTGCACCTCGCTCCATCCTCTTTCAGAAAGCATGCCCAAGTAAAAATTTCCTTCAATACTGATACGCGGCGTCTTTATTTCCGGATACCCTATGCAATTCATAATGTGCATAAGACTTTCAAAAGCTCCGCTTGGATTTCTCCCGATTTTGACATGAAAGACAACTATGTTTTCAACTTTTTCAGCCCCAGAACCTTGAGGCTTCAGAATTATATCCTCTGCTTCTTCACAGGCAAAGGGTATAAAAAAAGGCTTCTCGGCATCTCCGATCTTTTTATTTTTATCTTCGATCTCATCTTTGGAAGCCACAACATCACAGTCTCCCTTAGAAGTAAGAGAGTTAAATGCTATCTCTTTCTTGGTAAGCTCTTTTCCAGGCTTATACGCGCTTCCGAAGTGAAAGGTAAAAGTACCTTTTCTCAGCCTTATTTCCTTATCATTTGCATTGCTGATGATGGTTTTAACATCCAGAAAGATGTTGTCTCCTTCCTCTCTCACCTGAATGCTTCTGATTCTGTCAATCTTCAGCTTTTCAATCACATCCTGCTGGGCATTTGCCGAAGGGATAAAACCCAGCACAAAGAGTACAGCCAATACGATCCCCGTGATCCGTTTTTTCATGATGCTTTTCTCCTTTTTTGAAAAATTCTTTTGCCAAAAAACATTTACCTGAAAGCCCTGAGTGTTCCTTAACGAAAGTACGCTCACCCCCTTTCATTGAGCCGTCATTTCAAAGGAATATCATTCGGATGATCGCCATCTTTATCATATTCCTCAAACCACTTGTCCACCTCATCATCAGACAGACTGCCGCCTTTTCCGGCAGCCGACTCAATCGCTTTATAGGTTCTGACAAAAACATCCCTGGGTACATCAACTTTCAAAATCCAGTCAATAGTGACGTTTTTCAAGTAAACCCATCCCTGTTTTACCTCAATGCCGAGTCCGAAATCTCCCTGAATATGCAGATTAAGTTTGGGAGCATGGTCCATAAGTAATGCGGACATTTCTTCCGAAGATGTAACGTCTGAGTGGAACCTCTGAATATCGTTGCCGATATCTGCAATAAACCGCACATCGGTATCCGTATATGAGGAATCGGCTTTTTTTCCCAACAGCACTTCCTTGTTAAAAGCCGGACCTATCCTGATATCCTCAGCGTCATTCACGGCAAAAGCCAGTCTGAAGTTCACGTCGTTAAATTTCAGCTTATGTTTAT
>DYRK01000983.1 GCA_020718785.1 Desulfatirhabdium butyrativorans
ATTCAATATTCCCATGCCCATTCTCATAGTATTGCCGGATGTATCTTCTGCCGAGTGTCATGAGTCCATGCAAATCAGGGATTCCGTTGTAAGGGTAGTCAGACAGGACTTCGATATCGGGAACCGACATAAAGAAAAAATTGACGTCCGCTCTTCCGCTGCGGTCAAACCATATTTTGACAGAGACATCCGGATTCTGATGGCTTCCCCAGTTGACATCATCGGGACTGGCATAAAAATGTCCCCAGATTACCTGATCTCCTGCTGTAGTCGTATCTTCTCCGCCTTTTTGCCAAACCGCTTCGACGACTCCCTTTTCTGCGGTATGGATAATCGCTCTGATCCACAGATCGGGCTTAATAAGAAATCCTTTGCCGGAGCCTGTCCCTTCTAACGGGATATTCAGAAAAGGCGTTTCCGGATCATCGGACGGAATCACAAGATTTGCCTGTTTTATCCCCGCGGATGCAGGCATAAATGAAACTTCCATCGCAGCCTTTTCGGAGGGCGCAAGGGAAGTGTAGGAACAGTTGTCGTTTTTCAGATTGAAATCGGCAATGTCTCTGCCTGTTATAATGACTTCTCCCACATTGAGAGCGGCAGTTCCGGTGTTTTCAACGGTGAACATCCCTGAAGAGACAATACCGAGAGAGACATCTCCGAATTCATAAGACAAAGGAGACACCCAGATATCTGCTTTAGGAATCACTGGGACATATCTGCCGATAAAATCTCTGAATTTCGACACACGGGTATAAACGCCGTACAGTCCGCTTTCACCGCAGTATTCTCTGCCCCAACTGACAATCCCGGCTTGTTTCCATTCCCCTGTTTCATCTCGTATGAGAAGAGGACCGCCGCTGTCTCCCTTACATGAGTCTTTGCCGTCTGCGCCTGCACATATCATATTTTCGGTAACAGGGTTTTTTCGATAATATCCGGATGAGGTATAGGCAGTGTTGCATGTATCGTTGGAAACCACCGGAAAGGTTACCTCATGCAGGATATCGGGATATGTTTTGTTGTCATATCCCCATCCGATCACAGTGGCATCCTGTCCCTCCGGGTTAGTTTTACTATAAAGAGAAACCGAATTGTAATCAGAGGCTTCCTGTTCCAGTTCCAGCAATGCAATATCAAAATCATCCGTAAGACGCTTGTAATCAGGATGCGAGACAATCCGCCGAACCTTGAACCGCTCTCCATCGTCTTTTATCAGATCACGGACACCCAGCACGACCTCAATTTCGCCGGGTTTCATGTCTCGGTCGCTGTTTTCATATTTAGCGCAATGGGCTGCCGTGAGAACCCATTTCGGATGAATCAGCGTTCCGCCGCAGAAAACCGCATCATACAGCGGAGAGTCTCCGGTATCTGCAATGGCAGCAATCCATGGCCATGCGCCTTCCTGCGCCTCATGTCCGCCCACAATTCTGGCAGATGAACTTCGGGAAAAGATTGTTTCAGCATGGACTGTATTGAAACAGATGAGCATCAGTATCATTGACAACAATGTAAAACGATTTTGCAAATCGTTTTTTTGCTTATTATAGCGGATGTTTTGAAAAATCGTCCGGCCTGTAAGGCTTAAAATGCCTTTCTTCATCCGATGTCCTTTCAATTTTATACATAATCCTGATATATAAATAAAATCCGA
>DYRK01000259.1 GCA_020718785.1 Desulfatirhabdium butyrativorans
GTGACCGCGGATCCGACGGTAACTTTCTTGACATCCTTGAATTTCATGGATTTATGGATGAAAATCTCCACGATAAAGGCATATACGCAGGCAACCACCGCGGCTTCGTTGGCAGTGAATGCTCCTGAAAAAATGCCGCCGAAGATAATTATCGGAAGCATCAGGGACCAGAAGCCTTCTTTCAGTGCTGCCAGAACTTCCCCGATACTCGGAACCGGCATCCGCACAATATCTGTTTTTTTTCGGAAAAGAAAATAAGTATAAATACAGACAAAGAGCATAATAAGAATTCCCGGCAGAAATCCTGTGAGAAACAGTCCTTCAAGGGATACATTGCTGATCATGCTGTAAAGAATCATACTTATGCTGGGAGGAATAATCACTCCGAGATTTCCGGATGTGGTCATAATGCCCACGGCATAGTCTTCCGGGTACCCGTTTTCGATAAGCGCGGGGATCATAAAACCGCCGAGTGCTACTACCGTTGCAACCGTTGATCCGGATATCGCGCCGAAAAGACCGCAGGCTAAAACTCCTGCCATTCCGAGTCCTCCGGGCAGCCAGCTTAACAGCATATTTGCGACTTTTATAAGCTTTTCCACAATGGAGCCGGCGGTCATGATATTGCCGCAAAGGATAAAAAAAAGCACTACTACCAAGGCGAAATTATCCATGCTGCGGAAAAGGGTCTGGGCAAGCAGAAGAATGGGCAGATGGGTGAAGAGAAGAAAACTGATTACCGTAGTAAAGAAAAGTGCCATGAACAGCGGGATGTATGTGGCCATTGCTCCCAGCAGAATCAGCAGCACAATCAGATGGGTGGATTCCATACGCGAAAAAACTCCTTCCTTCTTTAGTGTGACAGCCCTAAAATTTATTTTCGAGATTTTCCGGAGCGGTGTTCGGCGATATCCTGATAAATCACCTGAACAGCCCGGATAAACATCATTGCTCCGGTCAGCGGGAGAATTGCATACAGGAAAACCAGCGGAATTTCCATGATGATTGTTTTCTGCCGGGTCTCAACCTGAAGAGCCGATATTATCCATCCGTAATACATCAGCATTCCGGAAAAGATCAGGGTCACGGAATTACTGAAATAAGTAAGAGGGGATTTCAGCCGCGGAACTAATTGAATCAGGGCATCCACCTTGATCATGGAGCGATTTTTGACTGCCGCGCTGCATCCGATGAAGGTCGTATAAATAATCACTTCCCTGACCAATTCTTCGGACCAGGCCAGCGAATAATTGAATTCGTATCTCAGAACCACATTGAAAAAAAGAGCGATAAGTGCCGCCATGACCGCGATAAACAGAGTCCATTCTTCAAAAAAAGTCAGAATCCTGTCAGAAACATTCAGAATTTTTTCAAACATAAAATGATTTTCCTTCGGGATTGAAGAGTGACGAGTGAAACGCGAACAGCGCATCATGTTTCACTCGTCGGTCCTCGTTACGGTTTATATTCCATGTAATCCTGAACTTCCTTGAGATAATCCGCGGGGCGGTAAGTATCGGAATCATAGAGCTTGTTGATCTCAGCCGCATATTCTTTATGCGCGGCATCGCCCTGTTTTTTCAGGATCGCCATTTCTTCATCCGAAAGCGTGAAAAACTTAATGCCTTCTTTTTCAGCCTTTCCGATTTCGTCGGTTTCCTGCTGTCTGGATTCCTTACGGATCTGCACGCAGACATCACGGACAGTTTCCTTAAAAGTTTTCTGGAGATCGGCAGGCAGCGAATCAAACCATGCTTTGTTGAAAATCCAGATAAAGAGTCCCTGCGCGTAGTTAAGCCGGGTAAAATATTTTGCCACTTCGAATTTTTTGGTGATATTGCAGACCGTCGGCGTATGGTCCAGACCGTCAATCACTCCTTGTTTCAGGGCTACCGGCACATCGGGCCAGGGCATGACCACGGGATTGAATCCCCATACCTTGTAAAGCAGTTGATTGACCGCGGCTTCGGCAATACGGAATTTGATCTTTTTGGCATCTGCAATGGTTTTGACCGGCGAAACCGTTGCCCATCCGTAATTTCCGTAACCGCTGATATCCATCCCGATAATCCCCACATGCTCCATTGCTTTCATAAAATGCTCAAAAAGCTTGCCGCTCGCAACAAATTTATCCAATTTGTCAAAAGAATTGATCAGAAAGGGAAGGTTGACCACTCCGAACCGCGGTCCCATATTAGTTGAAGCAACGGAACTCACGCTCATCCCCTGAACAGCCCCCATCTGCAACTGATTGAGGACTTCCACTTCTCCGCCGAGCATGGAGAAGGGCTTGTAATCAATATAAATCTGTCCGTTTGTCCGTTTCCACAGTTCGTCCCGGATGGCAAAACCGGCATAGACGCCTTTGATGACAGGATGGGAGACGTTGGAAACAATACATTTGTATTTTGCCCCCGAGGGATCGAAAGCGGGTTTCCACTGATCCAGTGAGGGCGCAGCCGCAGCCGCGCTGCTGACCGTAAGTCCGAGACAGGTCATGCAAATCATTCCAAAAACAAGCAGTTTTCTGAACAAAGTTATACCTCCTTTAAAAAAATGGGTTTCATTTGATAAATGACATTCATTTATCAGAGTCTTATTTAGACGGCTATATCACAGCTATTTCATTTTTTGTCAAGAAAAAAAACAGGTATCTGTAAATATACGGCGAAATCAGAGTGCAAAATGGTTTCACCCACCTAATTTTTAAGGGTTTTCGCCAATTCCTTCATAATGGAAACAAGATTCTGCCCTCTTTCACGGGCAATCCGATGGGCATCATCCGCCAGTTTTGCCGCCTGCTGTTTCAATGCCTGATGCTCAGGCAGGGAAATATTCATTTTCCGATACTGCCATGCCAGCAGACGCATGGCAAGGTTTTCTTCCTGTTGTCTTAAAAATCCCATAGTTTTTCCCATTTTTACACAAAAACTGTCTAACCGCAGATTTCGCAAAATCCGCCGGGGACAATGCCGGCTGCGGCTTTCCGTCGGACTGAAGGCGGAACTGCGGACTTTCCGACCTGCCGATTATGGGCTATCAGCGCCCATCCGAGCCGAGATACATCAAGTTATCGTTGAGTATTCGGGCTTGCTGACAAAATTCACACACCTTTTTCCAATTATCCGCCACTTTTCCTGAAACTCGGCGATAATCCTTCATCGGTTTTTTGATTTCGCCGTCTTTACGTTTCAAAATTTTGCCGTACTGCTTTAATGTCATCAGATAAGCCGGATGACGACGATCATCTCCCTTATGAATACATTCATAATCAGGCTGCCTGCATAACTCATCATCCGGGAAAAGAGCTGCAAAAAGCCAGTTTTCACTGTCTTGCGACGGAATTGCCGGAATTACCTCCGGGGGAAATTTGTCTGCGCTGTCTAAATTCAGCCATTTCGCGACAACCTCCTCCAATTTTTCGGCAGTCGGCAAAATAGGCGGACAAGGCTGATAGATATTTTCCACAGGAGGGTTTATGTCTTCCTGCAAATCGGATTCGCAAGCAACATCCGCGTCCAAATGGATGACGAGCAAATCCATCTGATGTTCCCGAATCAGTCCGGCGATATCCGTATCAAGAGATTGCCATATATCGTAACAGAAACGGCGCACACCTTTCCATCCGGTTCCGGTTCTTCCGAAACTGGCACCGGTGTCTGCCGGCTGCAAATCGAAATACTTATGCTCTCCCGGAAAACGCTTTGCGATAATCGCTTTCAGCAGGAGACGATCTGCGGGACCCTCGACGACAGTTCCGATTTTCAATGTATCTCACTCCTTCTAAAATATATCCGGCACACCGCCTAAAAATCCCATGCTCCACATCGTTGAAAGCGGCATCCCTTTCTCACCCTTTTCCAGTATCCTATCCGACAGCCGGACTCGGGAAACTGTTGTCGCTCCGCCTGTACTCTGACTACGGTCAACAGCAAAGAGCCGAATCCGGTCATCACGCAGATCAAGTCCGTCCAGAACAAGAGGACTGTGGGTTGTCAGCAATGCCTGACGAGGCGGATCCGATTCAAGCATGAGACGGCAGAAAAGCCTGGCTAATCCTCTTGCCAAACGCGGGTTCATAGACTGGCAGAAATTGTCAACAGCAAAAAAACGGGGGCTGCGGGGATGCAGAGCCAGAACCAGAGTGAATAACACATATAATGCGCCTTCACTTGCGTCGTATCCTGACAAAAGATTACGCCTCGGAGCCATCCAGCAATCCCTGAACCGCACAAGGCTTCGCAGTGAAGGAACGAATGGAGACAATAATTCCCGTGAAGGCGCGGTAATATCGAATTCATCCACCCAGTAAAGCAAATCCAGAACCTCATCCAAATCCGATTTTCCGAATCTTTCATTTTTCAAGTCGAGAATTTCTTCAACCGCCTCAGCCAAGCGTCCGCCCAGCAGTCCCAGAGGGTCCGAAGGCATGATATCCGGCTGAATGCCTCTCAGCACCGGTGTTGTAGGCGTATAAATCACATAATTCCTCAAATCTCCCGAAAAGTTCTTTTGCTTAAATTCTTTTCTTTCTTTTCCAATATATTCATAACAATTGAATATTCCTTGAGAAGAGATACCCAGTGAAATCGCATAATCCTCTTTTTCACCTATCACACAGAGCGATATCTCATCAGATTCATCGGCTTCTTTTAATGAAGTCTTATATAAGCCGGGCGGAGAATGCCGAATGCCCCGTTCTGACAGATGTTTTGCATCAATATGATCCCGCCCTCCTGCCGCGCTTAACATCCCGACCGCTTCCAGCAGATTGCTTTTGCCGCTGCCGTTCGCGCCGATGAACACATTCACCTGCCCCAATTCCAACAATGGAATATTACGGATAGATTTGAATCCCTTTATCCCGATTGCCGTCAGCATTTTTTACTCCTTTTTTTCGTGCATTGCATCAAGCGCGGAACCGTGGCTCAAGAACACTTTAGGCATTAAGAAAAAATAACTGTTACACCTTTCGAGGATGCCGGAGTGCCGAACTTGCAGTTTGGCACAATGCCAAACTGCAAGTTCGGCACTCCGGCTGTACAGGTTATTTTTTCTTAATGCCTTAGAGATACCCGCTTTCTCAGTACGGATAATTTTGCAGGGTGGGTGAAACCCACCCTAATTATAATCAGGACTGAAGCATACGAGATGTTATACGGGTCAGAGGCTTGAACATCTTCCTCAAAGCCGCCTGCCGTGTCATATCTATGACAGAATTGGAAGCCACGGCGTTCTTGTGATACTTTTCAGGCGGATACGCGACAAGATAAATGACCTCTACCGTATCCGCATCTATGATCTGAGCCGCCGGATAACTCTTTTTCACCAGATCGAGACGCTGTTTCGCCAGAGTCATCATCTGTTCCCGATCCCCGAAATTCATAGTCCCGGTCGGGCAGGTCTGCACACAGGCAGGAACAAGTCCGTTGTGGATCCGGTCAATGCACATATCGCATTTTGCAAGGAGTCCGTCCGGCGATTTCCGAGGAATATTATAGGGACAGGAAGCAATGATTTCATCAGCATTCAGATGCTTTGTGACTGCCGTGAAAATTACGGCTCCCGTGTCTCTGTCCTTGAATATCGCAGACGGTTCTCCGGCAGTTTCCAGACAGGGCGGCTCCGCACAGTGACGGCACTGTTCGGGAAAAAACAGCCATCTCAGCTTTCCCTCAATGACTTCCTCCCGCATTCTCACCACCTTGTATGTATCAAAGGAAAGGTCCGGCGGATTCTCAAATGTTCCGCGGTTATCAGTCTGTTCCGCAGGCAGACCGTGCCATTGTTTGCAGGCAACCTGACATCCTCTGCACGCGGTGCATGTCGTTGTATCTATGAAAAAAGATTTGCTCATCTTATCCCCCTTGGGGGTCAGAGGTGAGAGGTTCGGGGTAAGAGGTGTTCCTCTCACCTCTCACCCCGAACCCCTAACCTTTTTTAATCACATTCACCAGCCAGAGGTGAGAGGTTCGGGGTAAGAGGTGTTCCTCTCACCTCTCACCCCGAACCCCTAACCTTTTTTAATCACATTCACCAGCCAGAGGTGAGAGGTTCGGGGTAAGAGGTGTTCCTCTCACCTCTCACCCCTAACCCCTAACCTTTTTTAATCACATTCACCATAAACGCTTTGCTTTCAGGTATCCGGGTGTTGGGATCACCGGCAGAAGGAGTGAGCAGATTTGCGCTCTCCTCGGTGCCGCTCTGCGGCCATCGCCATCCGAAATGCCAGGGGATACCTACCTCATGCACAATGGAATCTCCGATTTTAAAAGGCTTGAACCGCTTGGTCACCATGGCCGTGCATTCAACCGACCCTCGGGGAGATGACACCTTCACCCGTTCCCCGTTCTGTATTCCCCTAAGCTGGGCAAGCTCTTCGCTCATTTCCACAAACATCCGGGGCTGAAGTTCAAGGAGCCAGGGCTGGGGACGGGTCATAAGACCGGTCTGCCAATGTTCCACAACCCGGTATGTGGTGCATACAAAAGGATATTTGGGATCGCAGGTGGAGAATATATCAGCGTCTGTTCCGAAAACCGGCGCGGTGGGGTTTACACGCTGGGGATTCATGAAGTTCTTTTCCACAGGACATTCCATCGGCTCATAATGTTCCGGGAAAGGACCGTCTGCCAGACCGGGACCGAAAATCGCTCCGCAGCCGTGCTTCTGCATGATAAAGGGATACCTGCCTTCGGGATTCGCTTTTCCCTCCGCGGTCACCAGCGGGGGCCAGGGACCGTCCGGAACATCGCCTTCCCATTTCTGACCGTTCCATCGGATAACCCAGCGTTTTTCATCATAAGGCTGTCCTTTGGGATCAACCGAGGCACGGTTGTAGATAATCCGGCGGTTTACGGGCCAGCACCAGGCAAATTCCGGATACAGACCGATATTGTTTGCCGCATCCTGTCTGCCGCGGCGCGCAGACATATTGCCTTTTTCCGTGTAGCTGCCCGCGTATATCCAGCATCCCGATGAAGTGGAACCGTCCGGCTGCAACATGGCAAAACTCGGCACAAGAGTTCCCTGCTTATAGTTCTGATCTTTGATTGTGATATCTTTCAGGAAATAGCCGTTGATCGCTTTCGCGGTCTTGTGCGGATCATAGACGCCGTCTGTGAGATAATCCCATTTGAGATTCAGAATAGGTTCAGGGACTTTTCCGCCGTCTTTGGCATAGAGTTCTTTCAGGCGGAGTCCGAGTTCCATGATAATATCGCCGTCAGGTTTGCTGTTTCCCATGGGCTTGGGACCCTGATACCGCCACTGCATCCAGCGGCCGCTGTTGCTGAGACTTCCCTCTTTCTCCACAGACACACAGGCAGGCAGCATAAAAACTTCGGTTTTTATCTTGGAGGGATCCATGCCGGGTCCACGCCAGAATGACCCGGTTTCATTGTCAAAAAGATTGACATTCACCATCCAGTCAAGATTTTTCATGGCTTCACGGGTTTTTCCTGCATTCGCGCCGCTGCACGCTGGATTCTGACCCCATGCCATAAATCCTTTGATCTGCCCTTTGTACATGGCATCAAAAATATCCATCCACGAATAGGGCTTGCCGTCATCCACTTTGGGCAGCCATTGATAGCCGAACTGATTTTCAGGAGAGGCTTTTTCACCGAAAAAAGCTTTGAGCAGACTCACCGAATATTTGGGATAATTCTGCCACCAGTTTGCAGAAATCGGATCACTGCTGACCGGGGTGTTGTTCTTGTTATAAGCCTCAAGAGTAGCCTCGGATGCTTTCGGCGTCTTGAGATAACCGGGCAGAATATGAAAGAGCAGACCGTGATCCGTAGAACCCTGAACATTGGATTCCCCGCGCAGCGCATTCACTCCGCCGCCGGCAACTCCCATATTGCCCAGCAGCAGTTGAATAATTGACATGGTGCGGATGTTCTGCACGCCTACCGTATGCTGGGTCCAGCCCATGGCATACATTATTGTCCCGGCTTTTCCTTTCTGACCCGTGGCTGCGTAGGTTTTATAGACTTCGGTGAGATCAGTCTCCGGGGTTCCTGTGATCTGTGAAACAGAGCGGAGATCATAACGGCTGTAATGATCCTTCAGAAGCT
>DYRK01000984.1 GCA_020718785.1 Desulfatirhabdium butyrativorans
GGTAATTGCATAATGCAGAAGAAAAGATTGGATCAGATTATGGTGGAAAAAGGACTGACTCAGAGCCGCGAGCGTGCCAGAGCTTTGATAATGTCCGGAAAAGTTCTGATCAATGACCGGCCTGCGGATAAGCCCGGCGCGGCGGTTTCCGATGCCGATATGGTCATTCTCCGGGGAGAGGATATTCGCTATGTCAGCAGAGGAGGGCTTAAATTGGAAGCCGCGCTGCAATTTTTTGACATAAAGGCAGATGGACGCGTGTGTCTGGATGCCGGCGCGTCCACCGGCGGATTTACGGATTGTCTGTTGCAGCACGGGGCAAGCCGCGTGTTTGCCGTTGATGTCGGATACGGACAATTGGCATGGAAGCTCAGACAAGACCCGCGCGTAGTTGTTTTCGAACGGACCAATATCAGGTATATGCTGCCGGAAGCTATTCCGGAACCTGTTGATATAGTTACCATAGATGTTTCATTTATTTCTCTGAGAATTGTTGCCCCGGCTGTTCTGAAACTGATGAGAAAAGATGCGGAATGGCTTGCCCTTGTCAAGCCTCAGTTCGAAGTGGGAAAAGGCAGGGTGGGCAAAGGAGGCGTAGTAAAAGATGCTGATCTGCATGAAGAGGTGATACGCTCCCTTTGGGCATTTTTTACGGAAACCGGTCTGTTTTGCCAGGCAGTGATTCCTTCGCCGATACTCGGACCAAAAGGAAACAAGGAATTCATTATTTTTATGAAATCCGATGGGAATAGGATTAACCGCTGATTCACGCTGATAAACGCAAATTAATCGGGAAAATAAATTCGAGTGCGTAAGTCATTATGGAATAGGAAAAGCTAAGATGCGTATGATTCGGTTCACAGATGAAAAGAATCGGGAATGTTACGGATACGATTATCATGACCGATCCGCGGCTCTTCTGACCGGTCACTTATTCGAAAAAATGGAAAATACCGGGCGCAGGGTGCAAGTGAAAAAGCTGCTGGCTCCTTTGCAGCCAGCCGCGATTCTATGTATCGGGCTGAATTACCGGCAGCACGCGAATGAAACCGGAGCGAAGATTCCGGAATCTCCGATTCTGTTTATGAAAAATCCCGCGGCTCTTGCCAATCCCGATGATCCGATTGTGCTGCCGCGGTCATGTATTAATCCGCCTCAGGCGGATTATGAAGCTGAATTAGCCGTGGTGATCGGCAAGCCCGCGAAAAATGTGTCCGCGGACGATGCACTGAATTATGTGTTCGGTTATACCGCAGCCAATGACGTGTCCGCAAGACACTGGCAGAAACACGGCGGCGCGGGTCAATGGGTTCGCGGCAAGAGTTTTGACACTTTCTGTCCTTTGGGTCCCGAATTGGTAACCGCGGATGAAATCCCTGACCCTCAGACCCTGCAACTCAAGTGTATTCTCAATAACGAGGTGATGCAGGACGGCAATACTTCGGACATGATTTTTTCAGTGAGAGAACTGATCCGGCACCTGTCCCAGGATATGACGCTGATTCCGGGAACGGTGATTCTGACCGGCACGCCCAGCGGCGTGGGATTTGTGCGAAATCCCCCTGTGTATCTCAAACCCGGAGATATTGTCCAGATATGGCTTGAACATATCGGGAGTCTGATCAATCCGGTGGCATAACAGATTCTGCCGTAAAA
>DYRK01000985.1 GCA_020718785.1 Desulfatirhabdium butyrativorans
CCTTATATTTCCTCGTTCCCAAGCCCCGGCTTGGGAACGCATCTGCGCCCGAAGCTCCGGCTTCGGGCCGTCTCCCGTCACGGGAAGCCGGGGCCTCCCCGGCAAGTGCGTTCCCAAGCCGGGGCTTGGGAACGAGAAAACTCCTCCCGTTTAACTTAATGGCAGTGAGCCTCTGCCCTAAAATAAGAAGCCAGATTTTCTGAAAAAAAATCTGGCTTCCTGTTATTTTTCGGATAAATACCTATTCCTTAGTTTTCTGATTCGACTGTTATCGGCTTTTCAACAGAGGGTTCTTTTTTGACTTCACTCCGAGGGTTCAGGGATCTTTTTTCTGCCGCAGATTTCAAAGCGGTGACAGCCGGACGTTCTTTTGCCATGTATTGCGAAACGATATGATAAGCGTTGAACAGCGCAAGTCCGAGAGTTATTGGCAATAAAATCATGAATGCTTTTTTATAGAACAGATACTGAGTTCTGAAATGCTCGTCTGTTTTGGCGATGCCTGTGGAATTCAGAAAGCGGTCAATCTCTCTGGCTTTGACGCGCTGTCCGTTTGCATTCAGGATATCCCGGCATTTTGTCAATCTCGATACCGCATTTTTCTGTCCGCCGATGACTTCAGGTGACCCGTCGGCAAATTTCTCTTTTATTTCAAGGAAATCCTGATATGCGGCATTTGTTTTCCGGCTGTTTTCGTCTGAAATTCTGTTATCCAGCAGTTTTTGTTCATCAACCTTTTTCTGAAGTCTGCCGATATTTTTTTCAACTGTTGAGATAAATGAGGCAATTTCTTTTTTGCGGGTATCGTCTCCGATGCTGTCAAACAGGGTGTAATACCTTACCAAAGCTTCTTTCTGGCTCATAAATTCTTCGAGATCGGCAACACGAGTTCCGGTTTTTTTGGCATTTTTAAACAGCGCGCTGACCTGATAAAAAACAAATTCCGAGGATTTTTTACCTCTTGATGAGAGACTTTTGGCAGCAAGATGAACGGCATTCTGCAACTGACGCAGAATTTCGGTCAGATACGGCTCGCTCAGGAGTTCGATATATCGTGATTCCGTTGTTTGCAGCGAAGCTCTCAGCGGCGCGAGTTCTTTCAGATAGGAAATTGCCGATTCTTCATCTTTGGGTATTATCAGATCATGGCTGTCTGCTGATTTCCGTATTTCGGCAGCTTTGGCGATCAGTCCGACAATCTCTGCTGCCTTCAGATACGCATCTTCGAAGCGATTTCTTTTCCTATAGAAAATATTTCTCAATTCCTGATCGTCCAAGGCATTCAGCGACGCGTTCAGCAGAACTTCGAGTCTGCTTTTCTTGCCGAACCAGAGATCGAACTCTTTTTTGTCCAAATCCTCTTTTTCGAAAAACAGTCTGCCGCCGGACTTTATCTCCAGACATCCTCTGAACAGTGCAGGCAGGTTAGAAGATATTCTGCTTTGCTGATGCAGTCTGACGACCTCGCTGTTTTTCTTTTCCAGAATATCGGCGATTTTCCAGACACTCAGTTTTTTCTGCTTTTCACGGAACCTGACTGTTATTTCCGTCAGGATTATTTTATCCAATTCTTTATTGAGATTGCGATATATTTTTTCTTTCATAATTTGATTCCCGGTAATCACACAACTGTCTGGATCAGGATTTTCAGGATT
>DYRK01000260.1 GCA_020718785.1 Desulfatirhabdium butyrativorans
AGATTATACGCTTAAATTTTGAACTGCGGCAACTGAAACAGCAGAACTACGCATTAAAGCAACAGTCGGAACCGCCTTTGTCTCTTAACCTGATTGCCGAAAGCGAGCCGATGCGCCTTATTTTGGAGCAGACCGGGGAAGCTGCCCGTCATGAACATTCTGCGGTTATTATCAGCGGTGAAAGCGGCACCGGGAAAAAAACTCTGGCTCAGTCAATTCATCTGCTGAGTTCACGAAAAGAATATCCTTTTCTGGAAATCAACTGCGCGGCTTTTCCGGCTATCCTTCTGGAAAGAAAACTTTTCGGTTATGAGAAAGAGTCTTCCGCAGGTAAAAAAGGCGTATTCGAAATCGCAGCATCCGGAACGGTATTTCTCAATGAAATCCGTGAACTGCCCCTGAATCTTCAGGAAAAACTTCTCTGCATATTGGAAAAAGGATATTTCTCCCGCACAGGCGGACAGAGAAAGATTGATGCAGATGTCCGTATTATTGCTGCCGAGACGTGCAGGGGCACTGCCGACACCTGTAGGGGTACGCCGCCGGCGTGCCCCTACTTTCTGGAAGCCCTGTATCTGCGGCTGAATACTTTTGCAATTCATATCCCCGCGTTAAGAGAAAGACCCGCTGACATATCCGCGCTGGCACGCCTGTTCCTGTTTCAGTTTTCCCGGCAGTTCAACAAAAAATTCCGGGAGATTGAGGCTCAGGCTGCCGAACGCCTGAAACAGTACGCATGGCCCGGAAATGTCAGGGAACTCCGCAACTTGATAGAACGCGGCTGTATTCTCTATGACGATACGGTTTTCAAAATGTCTCATCTGCCCGTAGAAATTCTTTCCGGGAGGAAAGACATATCTGATGGAAATTCGGAAAGAGTCTCTGATATAGATACAGCCGTGGATGAGGTCGCCTGTCAGATGATACGGCAGGCAATGAAGAAAACCGGCGGAAATATCTCACGGGCAGCCCGTGAACTGGGCATCCCGCGGGGAACATTGCGGTATAAGCTGAAGAAATATCAGAAGGCTCTGTGAAGTGAGAAGTGAACAGTGAGAAATGAAAATTGAAAAATATTTCTCACTTCTCACTTCTCACTTTTTATTTCACATGCCTCGTCCATCCGTCTTATCCCTTCCATCAGCAGCCACATGAAATCGCCTACTTCTTCGGCTTCCGCCAGTTCGGGAGGCAGATCAGGGATGAACTTGAACCTGCCTTCTTTCTGCTTTAACACTTCATAAAATGCTTGTTTGTTTTCCTCATTGTTGTAGTCAGCCCTGATAAGCTTTCCTTCCCTGAAGAACATGGCAGCATTGCCGTTGGGCAGATTCAGGGTCAGCACGCCGGTTTTCTGATTTGCGTTCAGGGTCTGAAACAACTCCGAAGGAGGCATTTCCGAAAGTTTTCCGACCATGCCGGATGAAAGCTCCTCAGTCCTGGCAACATTTGTTTTGGCGAGTCTGCGGGCAAGCAGCCGGGCAAAATACATCTGAAGAGAGGGAAATTGGGTCAGAACATTTCTGAAATCCCTGCCGTGGATATACAGAAGAGTTGTGGGGTCAACAACCTTTATTGTCGCTCCTACCGGGTCGCCGCTGAGAAGACTCATTTCGCCGAATACTTCCCCCCTTCCCAGAAATGCGATGCTGAGACCGTCATCCCCGACCACCTCTACCTTCCCGAAAAGAATGATAAACAGCCGGGTCCCGGGTTCTCCTTTTTTGATAATAAACTCGCCGTTGAGAAATTTTCTCAGTTTCAGATAAGAGACTAATTCTTTGATGTCATTTTGTTCAAGGCTCTGAAAGAATGAAAAATCGCTTAACAGACTGGCAATTGTTTCGATATCGTGATCGTTTTTTATGGCATGTTCATCAGAATAATCATCATTATTATTATTCTCGGCAGGGTCAGCCGGCATCTGCCTGCCCGTGTCTTTTTTCCTGCCGGATTTGGCAGAAAGGATTCCTTTTGAATATGCCAGCCGGATAACACCGTTACAGCCGCCGCAGTCAAAGGTGTCTTCCGAATCGCCGTCTATCCGGAATTCATCAGAATAACCGTTGATACTCTTTATGATATCTTCGGCAAGTATCAGACACATCACTCTGTCGCTCGGTAACAGCAGCGCGTTGCCCGATAATCTGAATTCATCCCCGATTTCGTACAGCGGGCAGTTATTATCCTCGATGATTTTAAAGGAACCTTCGGGCGGATTCATTTTCATCCTCCTTACGGATATTGAATACAGTGGCGCGGCTTTCTTTTTTTACTGATTCTATAGATTTTCAGAAATTAAAGTTCGCAAGGCAGCAGGGAGGAGATCATACTGCGCTGTATATCTCCGACCGATGACGCAGTGAAATTTAATTTCTGAAAATCTATAACCGATTCTGCGTTTCAAATGCAATATATTCATGCCCGCTGTATCCGATTTCCGTTTTCTACAGACTTCCAGAAATTAATTTTCGCAAGGCTGCCGGGAGGAGATAAAACTTTTCCGTTGTCGCCGGCCGACAAGCAGTGAAATTTGATTTCCGGAAATCTGTATTTTCGGCAGATGGCGGGTCAGGCTCTGCTGACCCGCCATCTGCAAAATGGACGTACAGGGCATTCAAGGAGGTTGCCGCCATGCTGCCGGGCTGAAAAACAGCCGCTCAACACCTGATCCGCATATTTTCAGCAGAAAAAGTCGGGAAATGCGCGGCTCAGGCAGGTTCGAAAAATTCCTTTTCAGACCCGCATTTGGGACAGACCCAGTCGTCCGGAAGGTCTTCAAACGCTGTTCCCGGAGCAATGCCGCTGTCGGGGTCCCCGACTTTGGGATCATACACATAACCGCACGGACACTCATACTTTTTCATCATATCCTCCTGATTTTTTTCTTTATTGCAAAACCTCCGGGAGAGGGTGAAAACAGACTCTGCTCCCCCAAAGGCAGTATCCGGCACAAAAAAAATAATCGCCGGGGTTCCTTAATTTTTAAAGCTTATTATCAGATTTTTCCCGCGTGTGAAAGAATTATTATTTTCTGCTGTAATTTTTTCGGAACCCGGCTGATGCGTCAGAAATCATGGTTTTCCGATAAAGTGTTTTACCCTCATAATCAAAATCCGAAAAATCGGACAACGACTGCGCGGATTTCTGTTTTCCGCAAGCCGGCCTGTAGTTTTATTTAATACAGTCAGGAGTTACGCAGTCGGATGATTTTTAACCGCTAATGAACGCTGATAAACGCTGATGAATCAGAAAAATAAATTCAAGTGCGTAAGTCCTAAGCGACCGACCATTATGATTTATAAGATTCGGTGGGTCAGACATTTCTGTCTGACCTTTATCATGAACAGGCAAAATATCATGAACAGGCAAAAATGCCTGTTCTACCGCAAAAAAATTATAGGTCTTTAAGGTCGCTCGCTTAAGAGTCTCTAAGCTATTTTCTTAAAATGCAGTACGATTTTGCAAAATCGTTTACCATTATGATTTATAAGATTCGGTGGGTCAGACATTTCTGTCTGACCTTTATCATGAACAGGCAAAATATCATGAACAGGCAAAAATGCCTGTTCTACCGCAAAAAAATTATAGTTTTATCGGCAAAACGATTTGCGTCTGTTTTAAGCAGGGGCGTTTTGCTATGAAGACTCTCCTTTATCATAAACAGGCAAAAATGCCTGTTCTACCGCAAAAAAATTATAGTTTTATCGGCAAAACGATTTGCGTCTGTTTTAAGCAGGGGCGTTTTGCTGTGAAGACTCTCAGAACCAGTTCTTCTTCCTGAAATAAAGAAGCATAAATACGCCGACCAGAATAATAATCAGCCAGATAAAAGGATATCCCCATCGCCATTCCAGTTCAGGCATATATCTGAAATTCATGCCGTAAACCCCTGCAATAAAAGTCAAGGGAATAAAAATCGTGGCAATGACGGTGAGAACTTTCATTACCTCGTTCATCTTGTTACTCAGTCCCGAGTGATAGATATCCATCAGACTTGTCGAAATCTCCCGGAAAGTTTCCACGGTATCCGTAATCTGTATGATGTGGTCGTAAAGGTCCCGGATATAAACATGCGTTGCAGGGCGGATCAGCGGAGAATCAATTCTCTCCAGACTGCCGATAAATCCCCGTACCGGCAGCACGGTTTTATGCAGAAAAAGGATTTCCCGTTTCAACTCATGGATATTCTGAAGGACTTCAGGGGACAGGTCTGTAAAAAGATATTCTTCCGCTGCCTCAATTCTATCTTCCATAATTTCTGTCACCCTGAAATAATGATCTACAACAGCATCCATAAGGGTATAGGCAAGATAATCAGACCCTGTTTTCCTGATACGGCTCTGGGGGTTTTTCATTCTTTTTCTGACCGGCTCAAAAATATCTTCTTCTCCTTCCTGAAAAGAAATCACACCGTCAGATATCAAAATCAGGCTGAACTGCTCGAATAAAATATTTTCTTCAGCCCTGTCGCTGTAGAACATTTTCAGCACCATAAACAGACAGTCCTCATATTCTTCGAGCTTGGGGCGTTGAGCCGTGTTGAGAACATCTTCGACAATCAGGGGATGAATGCCGTGAGATATTCCTATTTTCTCTATTATTTCAGTCTGATGAAGACCTGAGACATGAATCCAGACAAGGGGTTTGAGCTTTTCCGGTTCCCACGAGTCAGGATTTCCGACTGTTTCTTCCTGAAACTCCGTCTCACTGTAACGGGTAACCGTGACTTTGACTTTATGCGTCTTTTTTGCGCCCACGTATATCAGAGCGCCCGGTGGCAGACCGATTTTTTCCGAACAGGTTCGGCTTGTTTCGGACATAATTTTCTCCTGCGATATTTTCCTCAACGAGATAATTTCTCATTCATCTGCCGCAGCCGCTCCCCTGCGCCGCCCTGCGAAGTAAGCGTTTCACGGGTCCAGATAAGATTTTCTGCGTTTTCTTCCTGACGCAGTCTGCACATATTCCGCCGGCATATCGGGCAATCCGGATCAATGCAGGGATCCAGATGAATCAGCACGCTGGCATCCCCTCCGAAATGGGCTTTGATGAGATTTTCTAATTTTTTGCCTTCACGGTGCGCCTCATCCAGACTGAGTTCCCGTGGAAGAATCAGATGAAAATCAACGTGAACAAGACTTCCTGACCGCCAGGCTCTGAGCTGATGCACATCAATCCATACCTCATCGCGATGCCGGGCAAGCAATCCGGAGATATCTTCCAGCATCTGAGGCTCCGAGGCATTCATAAGCCCTGAAAAAGATTCACGCATCAGGCTGAACCCCGAAACCAGAATATTCAGCCCTGCCAGACAGGCAATCGCGCCGTCCAACCAGTACCAGCCGGTCATATACACCATGAAAAGTCCTGCCAGCATTCCCGCGGAAGTATAGACATCGGTCAGCACGTGCTTTCCGTCTGCGACAAGGGCAAGGGAACGGGTCTTCTTTCCTACCCGGATAAGCCCCAGTCCCAGAACAAGATTGACTACAGCGGCGCCCAGAAGTAGAAGCAGACCTTCCTGAAGTCGGGGAATATGCCGGGGATGAAAGATGTATGCCCATCCCATTTTGAATATGCCCAGGGCTGCGAAAATAATAAGCGCGCCCTCGAATCCTGCGGAAAAATATTCGATTTTGCCGTGTCCGTAGGGATGATTCTCATCCGGCGGCAGAGATGCGAAAATAATGCTTCCCAGCGCAAATGCGCTTGCCACCACATTGATGATGGATTCGAGCGCGTCGGAAAGAATCGCGGAAGAACGGGTAAGCCGGTAGGCATAGAATTTCATTGCCATCAAAAGCATCCCGATTGCAAACGACAGGCTGATTGCCCTGATACGGGACCGCACCTGTGCCTTTTCAACAGATGAAGGAGCGGCTGATTCCTGTCCTGTACGATGCTGCTGTTCCATGACCATAGATTCGTCCTTCGGTTAATTTTTTTCAGACCGGGGCTGTCTGTGTTCTGCACCCGGTTTCCTGCATTTCGGTCTTTCTGAGTGATGTTGCAGCCAATATCTGTTCAACCTCGGTCGGAAATTTAACCAGCACGAACTGACTGATATGATAGAGATAGTCTTCGCCGCTTTCATCTGTGATTCGGATCAGATCGTCCTGAGCGGCTTTTTCATCCGGAATTATTTCATATATCTTCCGTTCAATCAGAGAAGCTTTATAATCAGTATTATCAATACACACAGCAAAACGCTGTCTGACAGTATCCATCATTTTAATCCAGTTAACCCAGATAGTTTTTAATTTTTATATCTTTACGCCCTATACCGTGAGCTTCATACCAATGAAGTTCAACCTGCCTGATGTTTCCGTTCGGAAGCCTGACGCAGGCTGTGCCTTTCAGTTTTCGCCATCGTCCGGACCCGTAAGTCTTTTGGAGATAAGTCAGAACGCTGATACTGCTTCCTGTAGCAATAATTTCAACATCTTCTATTCTGCTGACGATTTCAAACTTCATAGCGGATTCTTAATCTGCAAGTACTTTCTGATCTGTTCGGCCACGGTCATTGCCATTTCTTCTGCCCCTTTTGAGCGGCGATCCGCTTTATTTCAGCTTCGCTCAGTCCTGTTGCCTGACAGATAAGAGTCATCTCTATTCCCATCTCCAGCATGTTCAATGCTGTTTTTTCCACACCCTGTTTTACACCCAGTTCCATACCCTGTTTCATGCCTTCGTTTCTGATCTGTTCAGCCACGGTCATTGCCATTTCTTCTGCTCCTTTCATATTCAGCCTGTTTATTTCTCTGTCTATTATTTTCTTCAATGTCTCTTTGTTCCCGGTTCTGGCATGGTACAGATATCTCAGAAACCATTCCAGAAATGTGAGAAAATCCGGCTCGTTCCGCAGCATAATCATCATATCTGTGACGGTACGGGCGGCGATGTCGAAATCTCTGTCATAAATGTGTCTGAACATATAAAGCACTGCCTTCAGCACAATACTGCCTGTCAGAGATTCTTCTTCATATCCGCTGAGATCGGTCAGCGTGTAAGTGAATTCCGGCAGGTATAATGAGAAATTCTCTCCGCTTTCGACAATTTCCGAAAATTTCAGCGGCGATGTCCATTTCTTTCTGCCGTGATACAGCACAGCCGGAATAATCACCGGAAGCTTTTTTGCTCCGGGATTCTGATCAAGACACTCTTTCCAGATATTTACCATGTACAGATTTTCAGAAATTAAATTTCACAAGGCAGCAGGGAGGAGATAATACTTTTCCGTATATCTCCGACCGGTAACGCAGTGAAATTTATTTTCTGGAAGTCTGTAGCAGAGCAGGCGGAAAGCCATACGGAAATCAGGTCTGCTCTGATGCTCGAACAGAATGTATAAGAGCGCAGTTTTCCCGCTGATTTCTGTTTTATAAACAATATCCGAATGTTTTGCTTTCAGTTTCTCATCAACATAGCTTCTGTTCACAAGTTCCAGTCTGTCAAAATTGATATGTTCTGCTATATTTTCAGGAAGATAATGTCTGAAAAAATCATAAGCCAGTTCTTTTCTCTGAAAAGCGGATTTGAACGCGGCATCATGAGGGCTTGCAGGTTCGGACTTTTTTGTTTTGACGGATTTTTTCATAACATTTCGATTTCTTTGCAGTCCTGCAAATTTCATCAGGCATATTTTTAATATTTAAAATCATTTTGCCTTGATATTATCCCGATCTGATGTTATCATCAGATCTTTCAGACAGATTGTCATAATGATAATCATGCCTACCCCAAGGAGTGAAAAATGTCAATCACAAAAAATCCTGACTTATTGTATGAGGGTCACGGAAACACCGAAGCCATGTCTGTTACAAAATACAGAAGCGTCCAGTTCAGGGTGAATATGATTCTTGCGGCAGCGATTGCGCTGATAGCGGCTCTGCTGAATATCAGCAGCTATTTCAGAGAGAAAGCCGTCATTATCGCCGACCTGGACCGTACATCGCAGATCATTGCCCGTCGTCTTTCCGGAACACTGATTTTTCCTATGTGGCAGGTTGACAAAGAAGTTGTAAAAAAA
>DYRK01000986.1 GCA_020718785.1 Desulfatirhabdium butyrativorans
CAAAAAAGACAATGAATCCGCCCCCGCCCGCGCCGCAGACTTTCCCGCCCACAACAACCGTGAATTCTTCATCACTTTGATAAAGCTGCCGAAAAGAAAAACCGTCTTTCCTGAACCCGAAATCGGTAAAGGGGTTTATGTAGCGTTCCCGCATAAATATCTTATCTTTCATTCAGACAGATTCCCGGAATCAGGATAAAAATTTTTATCCGCCGCCTGTTCAAAAAAATACGGACAGGTTTGCGGAAAATCAGACTGCGGAATACCTGTTTCAAGAGAGGCATATTCAACAGCGTCAGTATAAGCATCTGTAATTTTTTCATTTATATGATGTTTCAGACTGGGGCTGATCTTTAATAACTGCCGTATCTGGCTTCTTTGTTCTAAAATAGTTCTTTTCCAATTAGTTGAACGTCGGTCAGGCTGAAACTGCCAGTTCAGCAGATGGGCAAGCAGTATTTTGAGTCTGTTGATGAGTTCACGTTGCTGGCTCTTGCTCATACCCTCCAGTTCCTCGGCAATGTTTTCAACATCAATTTCTGACAATCTGCCATCCCGCAACAGTTCAATATTACGACAGAGCCACGAATAAAAATCCTGCTGATATTCAGTTGCCAAGTCGTTCATAAAAACCCCTCGTTTATAAAAGGATTCATATATAACTCACCTTTTACAATGAATAATAAATCACATGCGTGCCGATATTTTCAAACCGGAACGGCACATGCAGGAAATTCTTCAATTTTTCTTTGACTTTCTCTTTGTTTTCAGGAGGCACAAAAAAAACAATGAATCCGCCCCCGCCCGCGCCGCAGACTTTCCCGCCCACAGCGCCGGCACGGATACCTGTCTCATAAATTTCATCAATTTCGTTGTTGCTGATTTTTGAGGTCAGGCTTCTTTTAATCTTCCATGATTCGTGCAGCAATTTGCCGAAATCATTTATATTTTCAAGTTTTCCATTCAAAATACTGACAGCTTCGTCCACCATTTCTTTCATAACTCTCAATTCTCCGAGCTTATTCGGAGTTTGTCTGATTTGTTCTCCGGCAATGTCCGGCAATGTCTGAAGCAAGCCTTGAAAATCCGGTGAAATAAAAAAGAAGACAGTCCTGAAGATATTGCAGCTTTTCCGGTGTAGTGGTAATCGGCTGAACAAAAATACCTTCTGTTCCACCGAAATCAATCCTGTTGAATCCGCCGAATGCCGCCGCAACCTGATCCTGCGAGCCTACGTTTTCCTTTATAATCTTCTGCTCCACATGGATGGCATCAAAAGCCAGTTTGCGTTTTGTGACCATTTTCCCCTGTAACGCATAGAGTGCATTGAGAAAACCCACCGTAAAAGACGAACTGGAGCCGATACCGGACATGGCAGGAATGTCGCCGGTATGAACCATTTCAATGCCTTTTTCAATGCCCACGAACTTCAGGCATTCCCGCACAGAAGGATGTTGAATTTCATCAACTGTTTGGATCTCTTCTTTCTTGGAATAACGAATCCGGTAATTGTGCTCAAAAAAAGGCGGAAGATAACGACATGTAATATAACAGTATTTATTAATAGTCGTGCTTAAAACAGAGCCGCCGTGTTCATTGTAATAAACCGGATAGTCTGTCCCGCCGCCGAAAAAAGAAATGCGGAA
>DYRK01000987.1 GCA_020718785.1 Desulfatirhabdium butyrativorans
CAAAAACGGAAATCCGGATGATATTCGGAAATATATGAGCCGACTTTCGGATTATTTGGAACAGGTTCAGGTGACATATCAATTATAATATCAGGGAACAGCATGAACGAAGAAATGAAAAATATTCCTGAGAATCCGGAATCCTCCGGAGAGAATGACTTGGAACTGATTGAAGCAGGTCTGCCGTTGAACGACCCCAAGATCACAGTGCTGCTTGTGGATGACAAAGAGATGATAGGAAATCTGATCGGACGGATGCTGAAATCCGAGGAAGATATTGATTTCCATTATTGCCGGAGCGCACAGGAAGCCATGCGTGTCGCCAATGATATCTGTCCCACAGTGATTCTTCAGGACCTGGTCATGCCTGAAATTGACGGACTGTATATGGTCAAATATTTCCGTTCCAAAAAGAAAACACAGCATACGCCTCTGATCATGCTGTCCGCAGAGGAAGATGCCAAGGTCAAAGCCAAAGCTTTTGCTCTGGGTGCAAACGATTATATTGTCAAACTGCCGGATAAAGTGGAACTGATTGCCCGCATCCGTTACCATTCCCGCGCTTATATCAATATGCTGCAAAGAGACGCGGCGTACATAGCTTTGAGCGAGAGCATGAAAAGAGCCGAATACGAACGTAAAATAGCAGAAGCCGCGATAGAAAGTGTCATGGACAGCATCCGCTATGCAAGAATGATCCAGAGTTCCATGCTGCCGAGTCCTGAGGACATTCACCGTTTTCTGCCTGACAGTTTTTTTATCTGGATGCCCAAAGATATTGTCAGCGGAGATTTTATCTTTACGGATTTTTTTGCAGGCGGTCTCATATTGGCGGTCATTGACTGTACGGGCCACGGTGTTCCCGGAGCTTTTATGACCATGGTGGCGATTTTCGCTTTAAAGAAGATCATAAGAGACACCGAATGCCATGATCCTGCTCAGATTCTGAACCAGCTCAATGTTATTGTAAAAACAACACTTCATCAGAACACAAAATATGCGCTTTCCAATGACGGATTGGATGCGGCTGTCGTTACGCTCCGCTTACCCGAACCGATGCGGAAGAAGCCTGAGACAGACTGTGAAATATCCGGTCACCATGTAAAAAACCTTGCCCCGTGCTGTCTTACCTTTGCCGGCGCAAAGCTGCCTCTGATTTATGTTCTGGACGGCGTGGCAACAGTTATCAGGGGCGACAGGCAGAGTGTCGGATACCGGCAGTCCAGATGGTCGGATATAGAATTCGAGTTCACCAATCACACGGTGGAACTCAGAAAAGGAATGTCTTTTTATATGTTCAGCGACGGATTCGGGGACCAGTTAGGCGGAAATAAAAGGCGGCATTTCGGCAGCAGGCGTCTCAAAGAGATGCTCACAGAACATGCACGTCTGCCTTTTGAAAAACAGCGGGAAAATTTCCTCCGGGTCTTTAATGAGTACAAAGGCAAAAATGAAATGCAGGATGATGTGACCTTCGTAGGCTTCGGCTTTTAAGAAATCCGGATCACGAAGATATACTCAGCAGATCGAAAAGTTTCAATCCGGCTCTGTTTCAGCGCTCCGAATTTATGAAACTTTTCGATCTGCTGATACTAGACATTTTCGGAAATAAGGAATCAGTGCCATACCGGCTCCGGGCCTTTTT
>DYRK01000988.1 GCA_020718785.1 Desulfatirhabdium butyrativorans
CCTTTGCGGCAAGTTTTTATACGGAACTCAGGCAGTTTTATGTCGAACTCACGTTCAAATTATGACGGCGGTAAGAATATTTAACCTGAGTTATTCATAAATCGTCGGCAGCCGGGAACCGCTCCGTCAGATTTGCTTACAGAATTCCTGTTTCTTTTGTCCGAAACGGCTCCCGTCCGAATATAGAAGCATCGAACTCCGCATCTTTGTCCGGATTCAGCGAGAGTTCGTTCAATGCCTCCCGGATGATCTGTGAGCCTTGGTCCCGAATCTTACACAGATTTTCATATTCGTATCTGACCTGTCCGGACGGATAATTTCCCACACTTTTTCTGAGAAAAGTATATGCAGTTTCCCGCACGGCACTCCAGACATCTTTCCGCTTCTGTGTCTCCAAAGGCGTGAGGCTGTCAAGGTCATCGAGTATTTTCCGGTGAAAAGGAGCAGTCATAAGTTTCTGTATCAGCGTGAGCCAAAGCAGCAGAACTGAGGCTGCAATTCCTCCTCCTGCCGTGAATATCATCTGCTGATCCATATAAGCAAAAGTATTGTTCATCATCATAACAGTCATGCTGCCTGCGCCGCACAGCAGGCTGACAAAGAATCCGGCAACTGTATTTCTGACGCGGAAAGAGAAACGTCTTTTGCGATAACTTATCAATGCCTCAAGCAGATGCGAGAGACGTTCACTGTGGGTTTCGATAAAGGCTGCGAGATGATCCAGACGCCGGTAAGGTGTATGAAGAATGGCTTTTTTCAACTCATCGCGCTGATTCTCAAGATATCGCAGATACAGCTTGTCTTTTTGCAGATTGTCGAGGGTATCTCCTGTGGCATTAGGCGAGTAGGTCAGATGAATCATGGGAATATCTTTGCGTCCTGTGATCTGTGAGAGATTCCAGCACAGAGTTCCGTAAACCCGCAGCAGATCAGTGAGAGACGAACATTCGTCAACACGGTTCAGCACAAAGAGAATCCGGTCTTCGAAAGTCCGTGCAGGAAGAATGTCTCTCAGGCTGGTATGCGCCTCACGGACCGTACCGGCTTTGTGGGGATCAAATAAGACAATCACGAGATCGGCAATCTCTGCCAGACTTCCGATGACTTCCTGATAGTTATATCCCCGGTCTTTTTCGGAAACACTGTCGAGCATTCCGGGCGTATCAATGATCGCAAGGTTTTTCAGAAAATCGGAGCTGACTTTTTTCAGCCGGAAATGCGAGGCAAAGCGTTCTCCGTGTTTTCTCAGGCTTTCAAAGGGATATTCAGGATCATTTAGCAGCACTTTGCCGTCGCGTTCTTCGGTGACCCGGATTTTTTTGACAGAACCGGCTTCGGCATTTTCATCATCTTCGGCATCATTATAAGTGATAATCGTGAATGAGTCATCTGTAGGAGCCTGACCTGTTGCCTGAATTTTTGTCCCGACCAGTTCATTGATAAGGGTGGATTTGCCCGATGAGTAGTTGCCGATTATCAGTATCTGGGACCGCCATTTGATATTTGTTTCCAGCGGGACTTCGCTGTAACCGTAGCGCAATGCCGCGGGCGTCAGATGATTCGCCACAATCTGAACGAGTTCTGTCTGAAATGAATTTATATAAGTCTCACGATACATAAAGCATCACTTTCTGTCATTTCGAC
>DYRK01000989.1 GCA_020718785.1 Desulfatirhabdium butyrativorans
CAGAAGTTGGCACGCTTTATGCTGTATCAAAACAGAAATCACAGAATCGCGTCTCGGACAGGACTTTTGCATTTCAACTTTCAGCGGCCCAGGAGGTCACGATGTCAGAAAAAGCTTATCAGTTGGGAGAGAATTACGATTATCCTTTGATTATCAAAAAACTGCTCAACACGCCCCTTATCTATTCCCCGGATCAGGAAATCGTTTACAGAGACAAGTCGCGCTACACCTACAGGACATTGGCTGAACGGATCGGCAGACTTGCAAACGGTCTGACGAAACTCGGCATAAAACAGGGCGATACGGTTGCCGTGTTCGATTATGACAGCCCGCGATATCTCGAATGCTTTTTCGGCATTCCCATGATGGGCGCGGTTCTTCAGACCGCGAACTGGAGATTGTCCCCGGATCAGATTATCTATACGATCAATCATGCCGAAGCCAAAATGATCATCATCAATTCCGATTTTCTTCCTATTCTGGAAAGCATCCGCGGAAGTCTGGACACGGTTCAGAAGATCGTGATTATCTCAGAAGACGGACTGCCGCCCAAAACCAGCCTGAAAGCAGACGCCGGATATGAGGAAATGCTGAAGGCTTCGGATTCTGTTTATGATTTTCCCGATCTGAATGAAAACACCAAAGCCACTACCTTCTATACTACCGGAACTACGGGCTTGCCCAAAGGCGTTCATTATTCTCATCGGCAACTGGTGATTCATACCCTCAGCGTATCTCTTTCTTTCGGGGCTTTTCATACTATCGGACGTTTCAGATCCAACGATGTTTACATGCCCATAACGCCCATGTTTCACGTTCACGCCTGGGGAGTTCCCTATATCGCGACCCTGCTCGGGGTCAAACAGGTGTATCCCGGAAAATATGAGCCTTCCATGCTGCTGAAACTGATACGCGATGAAAAGGTGACCTTTTCCCATTGCGTGCCGACCATTCTGCAAATGCTTCTGACCAGTCCCGACATCAAAGAAACAAACCTTTCCGGCTGGAAAGTAGTTATCGGCGGAGCAAGGCTGCCCAAAGGCTTGGCCGAGGCTGCGAAAAACAGGGGCATCGAAGTATTTACCGGCTACGGTATGTCGGAAACCTGTCCGATCATGAGTCTCGGTCTGCTGAAGCCTGAGATGATGGCTTGGGAAGAAGACAAAAAATTGGATATTGTCATTAAAACCGGTATTCCTGTTCCTCTTGCCGAAATAGAAATCGTTGACGAAAACGATAAGGCATTGCCGCATAACGGACAGGCGACCGGTGAAGTGGTGCTGAGGGCGCCGTGGCTGACAAAGAGCTATTTCAAGGAGCCTGAAAAAACCAAAGACCTTTGGCAGAACGGCTGGCTGCATACCGGCGATGTGGGCTACATAGACCCGGAAGGCTATCTCCAGATTACCGACCGTATCAAAGACGTAATCAAAACAGGCGGAGAATGGGTGTCTTCGCTCGATCTGGAAAATATGATCAGCCAGCATGAGGCGGTGCTGGAATCTGCTGCTATCGGAGTCCGGGATGAAAAGTGGGGAGAAAGGCCCCTGATGCTCGTAGTTCTGAAGCCCGAATTCAGAGGAAAAGTCAGTTCGGATGATCTCAAAGCCTTTATGAAGAAATGCGCGGAACAGGGCGC
>DYRK01000261.1 GCA_020718785.1 Desulfatirhabdium butyrativorans
ATACAACTGTCGAACAGATTTTCACATCCCTGTAAAAACTCATCAGGCGGATTTCTGTTAACTGCCAAAAATGTATTGAGAAATTCTTTCATCGGCCGGCTATATTCTTTCCATGAATAATAAAAAGCAAAAAAGCGGAGAATCAACTCTCTGTCTTTCAGTCTCGAATGCAGTTTGCCGAAAATTTTTCTCCAAAGTTCATTTTTATTTATTTTTTCAATTCGTTCTAAAAACCTGCCGTGATATATTGCCGAACGGATTTCCTGCGGTTCTAATTTGCGCCCCCCGGTATTCAGCCTCTCAAATACATGATATATACTCGAACTGTCATGTTTCGGGCTTTCCTGTTTTATAATCGTGGCATGTATGATCGAGTTATCTAAGAAAACTCGATCTTTTTCATTTAACTCTTCATAGGTTCTGCCTTCAAATACGTTCTGAACATTAGACAATTTGAATATTCGTCTCAGGTTTTCATCCGGCTTGGGATTAAAAAGACCGCTGTAAAAGAATTGCAGACTTTTTAATCGCTGCTGTCCGTCTATAACGATCAGTTTATTGCTCTCTGTCTCACAAGCTAAAAATATACCGGGAACGGGCAATCCGAGCAGTAAAGACTCAATGAATCTGGAAGCTTCTGCCATAGTCCATACATATTCCCTTTGGAAAGATGGTATCAATATGTCGCCTCTGTTCAGACGCTTTACCAAACCCTCGACATCATAATCCGCGCCGAAACTGCTAATGTCATATTGAAAGGCTCCGACCGTATCATCACTGTCGGTCTGATCCTCCACCTTATCTTCTTCTGTTTCTTCATATTCAGTCATACATACTCCTGTAGGTTTGCTAAACCTATCTTATAAAATCGGCATTTCAGCACTCCGGAGAGAATTAAGCGTTAAAAACCGGACCCTGTTTTAACGCTTAATCCGGACAGGCTCAGGGATTTGCATCAATATTGAGCATGTGGCCCATTTTCAGCTTTTTGCATTCGAGATAGCAGCGGTTGAACTCATTCGGTTCTACCTCGATCGGAACCTGTTCTACGATGCTGAGTTTGTATCCTTCAAGCCCGACCATCTTCTTGGGATTGTTGGTCATCAGACGCATTTTCCGTACCCCTACGGCAGCCAGAATCTGCGCTCCGACTCCGTAACTTCTCAGATCGGGCTTGAATCCGAGCTTTTTATTGGCTTCGACCGTGTCATAGCCGTGATCCTGCAAGGCATAAGCTTTGAGTTTGTTCACAAGACCTATGCCCCGCCCTTCCTGCCGTATGTAGAGAAGAACTCCGGAGCCTTCCTTGTCCATCATTTCCATCGCCTTCCTCAACTGGTCGCCGCAGTCGCACCTGAGCGAGCTGAAAATATCTCCGGTGAGACATTCCGAATGTACCCGCACAAGAGTCGGTTTTTCCGGGTCAACATTGCCTTTTATCAGAACGATATGAAGCAGATCGTCCACTTCGCTCTCATATACACGTATCTTGAAATCCCCGGCAAACGCAGTCGGCAGAACGGTTTCCGGCGCGGCCTGACGCACAAAAGATTCGGTACGCATCCGGTATTCTATCAGATCTGCAATGGTGCAGATGCCGATTCCGTGTTCCTCGCTGAACTTCTCAAGATCCGGCATCCGGGACATTGTTCCGTCGTCGTTCATGACTTCGCAGATCACGCCCGAGGGCTTGAGTCCCGCAAGTCTTGCCAGATCCACCGAGCCTTCGGTCTGTCCTGTCCGAACAATGACTCCGCCGTCTCTTGCCCTTAACGGAAAAATATGCCCGGGTCTGACGAGATCGTCGGGTTTAGCTTTGTCGGCAACAGCGGCAAGAACCGTTGTGGCACGGTCCGCCGCAGAAATACCGGTAGTCACACCGTGCCGGGCTTCTATAGATACCGTAAATCCGGTATGAAAACGCGAGGTATTGTTTTCAACCATCAGCGGAAGTTCGAGGGAATCTATTTTCTCTCCGGTCATGGAAAGACAGATAAGACCCCGCCCGTATTTTGCCATGAAGTTAATTGCTTCAGGCGTGACTTTTTCAGCAGCCATAGTCAGATCACCCTCATTTTCACGGTCTTCGTCGTCCGTAAGAATGACCATCCGTCCGGCTCTGATTTCGGCGATTGCCTCTTCGATAGTAAGCAATGGCATTGTTCTCTACGATCTCCTTTTTTGAGGTGAGAGGCAAGGGGTACGGGGTGAGAGGTAAGAGAAAAGGAACTCTCTCTTCCTCTGACCCCTCACCCCGTACCCCTGACCTCTTTTAGATAAATCCGGTCTTTAACAGAAATTCCATGTCAAGAGGGGATGTTTTGATTTGTTTTTTATCTGTAACAAAGCGCTCGACATATTTGCCGATCATGTCTGTTTCAATATTGACCGCGTCGCCGATATTTTTAAACCCGACGGTCGTCAGTCTGGCAGTGTGCGGAATAATGCTGACACTGAAACTGCCCCGGCTCCATTCGTTAATAGTCAGACTGACTCCGTCCACGGCAACAGAGCCTTTGGGTATCATGTAACGCGAGAGGGATTCATGCACCCCGACGGTGACGATTATGGCATTGCCCGTGATTTCCCGATGTCTCACGATCCCTGTGCCGTCAATATGTCCCGAAACAAGATGTCCGTCTATGCGGTCGGAAAGCCTGAGCGCGCGCTCCAGGTTGACAGAATCTCCGGTCTTGATTCTGTTGAAAGTCGTTTTTTCAATGGTTTCAGGGGAGACATCCACTTTGAACCGCCTTGAATAAAGTTCAACGACGGTGAGACATGCGCCGTTTACGGCGATGCTGTCTCCGATTTCGGTCCCGTTCACATCAAAATCAGCCTCTACGGTAAGCTGTTTGCCATGACCGGAACGGACGTCGCTTATGGTGCCGAGTCCTTCAATGATACCTGTAAACATAACATATCCTATCTCATTTGAAAACGAGAATCACATATAGCCTTAAAAAATCTCCCGGCGGAATCATGCTAAATTTCAGTCCTGAACTCAAGCCGCTGATTCCCGAATGCCGGTTCTATGATTTTTTGAATGCCGTGGTCAAGGGTTTTCTCTTTGGATATTCGTACAAGCTGATACTTAGATAACAAATTCAAATTCCGGTTCATACATGAAGATGTGCAGCACATTTCATTGACGAGGTCTTTGAAAAGGACTCGATGCTTACCGCGTAAATACTGCAACAGTTTCTTCCGTTGGGGTTTAAGCAAACGAATCAGGTCATCCGGTTCAACCCATATATTCTTTTTAAGAGTCACTTTTTTCCCCTGATCTATTTCTCTTGCAGTGTCCCGTGCAGAGTCAAAGAAATCTGATAAAGAGCCTGTCTGTATTTTTATAGGCATTTTATAATCTCCCTTACTTCTTTTTCAAACCTATCTGTTATGTCCTCATAGGTTGCGAAATCTTCGACAGGGAAAATCTCTCCGAAATAATGTCTATGATGATAATTATGGGTATTATCGTAGCCGATAACCCGGCCGCTGTCTCCGGTAAAAATAGCATGGTTGATATATGCCATACTATATTTGACGATATTCCCGTGACTATCCTCCCACGCTTCGATTTTTAACTGTCCGCCCCCATACTTTTCTTTAATCGGAAATAGCTCATCTACAATCTTTTTGAACGATTTACTTTTTCTGATCTTTTGAGCCATAATGGAGCCTGATGTACGCCTCGATCATAACATCTTCATCAAATCTTAACACATTAATATCTCTGACAAAGATACAGTCCTTCATAAGATCGGGTCCTTCACCCTTGCAGATCGGCACACCGTCATCTCCGCCCAGAATTTTGGGCGCATAAGCAAAGTAAATCTTGTCAACGATTCCCGCTTTGAATGCCGAGGCAATCACACGGCTGCCGCCCTCGATCATCAGGCTGGTGATTCCCATTGCTCCCAGTTGACTCATCAGTGCCTGAAGATCAATCCGCCCGTCTTTGAGCGGGGATCGGATAATTCTGACCCCCGGACTTTTTATTCTCGCTTTTTTATCTTCTGAGACAGCATTCCCCGTGACAAGGATTGTCTCTGCCTCAGACTCAAGGTGCAGGACATTTGCATTCTCGGAAATTGAAAGACGGGTATCCAGAATGATTCGTGCCGGATCCCTGCCATTCATGTCATCAAGACGCGTATTCAGGCTCGGGTCATCTGCTTCTACAGTCCCGATGCCTACCATAATGCCGTCCACAAGATGGCGGAGCCGATGAGCGAATTTTCTCGATGACTCGCCCGAAACCCATCGGGAATCGCCGGTCCTCGTGGCAATCCGACCGTCCAATGTTGCCGCACATTTCACAATGACAAAAGGCTGCTTTGTTTTTATATATTTTATAAAAATTTCATTGAGCCTTTGGGCTTCGGCTTCGCAGATTCCCGTTGTAACGGCAATTCCCCGGGTTTTTAAATACTCATTTCCGCCGCCTTTCACATCCGGATTCGGATCGCTCATGGCAACTACGACCCGCCTGATCCCGGAGGCGAGAATCTTTTCAGTACAGGGCGGAGTGCGGCCCGTATGATTGCATGGTTCGAGAGTGACGTACAGCGTGGACCCTTTTGCGGCATCTCCCGCATCCTTGATGGCATTGACTTCGGCATGAGCCTTTCCCGCAGCCTCGTGCCAGCCTTTTCCTGCAATCCTGCCTTCTTTTACTACTACTGCTCCTACTACTGGATTGGGAGAGGTAAATCCCTGACCTTTAACCGCAAGATCAAGCGCAATCTTCATGAAATACTCGTCATTCATCACTTAATTTCCCGAAGGTCTCTGATTTGCCGAATATTGCTTCTCAATGGTCAGACGAAGCGGAACGCTGTTTTCTTTTGCAAGTGCCGAAATGTCTATTTTATACTGACCGTCATGGCACATGAGCATAAAACTGTATCCCCGGTCAACATCTTCGAATACTCTCCATCCTCTTCTGTCCGCTTCCCGACGGTAGAATGACAAAACATCCTTATAGGCAGGACCCGCAACATCAAGATCAATTTCATAGAAATTCCGTCCCCCGCCCAGATCACTGATCTGAACATTCACAAGCTTTGCTCCCGGATAAACGACTGCCGCGTTTTTCAGCTCATCCGGTATTCCTATGGCAAATGCCGAGGAAAAGAAAAATATCCCGGCTATTATCCATATAGAATGTTTTTTCATTATTCTTCTCCTCTTTATGAGATAAATCAGTGGGTTTCACCCACCCTGCGTTTTTTCGCCTTCTTTGGCAGAAAGATTTTTCAACTCTGAGACAAAATCATTTACATCCTTGAATTCCCTGTAAACCGATGCAAATCTCACATACGCGATATCATCTATTTCGTGGAGTTTTTCCATGACTTTCTCACCGATGGCAGTTGACGGAATTTCTTTTTCCCCTGTATCTCTGAGATCACGCTCCAGATCGTCGAGAAATTCTTCGATGACATTCATGCTGACATCCCTTTTTTCACAGGCTCTCTGAATACCTGACCGAACTTTGTCCCGGCTGAATATCTCTCTGCGTCCGTCTTTTTTGATAATCATTATCGGAATTTCTTCAAGACGTTCATAGGTAGTGAATCGCCGGATACATACAATACATTCCCTGCGCCGGCGGATGGCATTTCCGTCTTTGCTCAGTCTGGAATCAATAACTTTATTATCAATTGATCCGCAAAACGGACATTTCATAAGTCCCCTTTCCGGTTCCCGGTGTCAAGCATTACAGATGGTATTCCCGCGGCATTCAGATAGTTTCCGGACATTGAATCATTATATTCGAATCGGTAATAGATTTTTTCTATACCGGCATTTATGAGCATCTTCGCACAGATCGCACAGGGAAAGTGTGTACAGAAAAGCGTTGCCCCTTTGATGGAAACCCCGTGAAACGCAGCCTGAATAATTGCATTCTGTTCGGCGTGCAATCCTGCACACAGTTCATGACGCTCTCCTGATGGGACTTTCAGTTCATTCCGCAGACAGCCTGCATCACTGCAATGTCTCAGACCCGTAGGCGCGCCGTTGTATCCGGTAGTCAGAATACGTTTGTCTTTTACAATCACTGCTCCGACAGTACGCCTGAGACAAGTGGAACGTCTTGCCACCAGCAAAGCAATATCCATAAAATACGTTTCCCACGAGGGGCGGACGCTTTTTTCCGGCATGACTGTCAAACCTCTTTACCTGAATTCGGTAGGGGCAATCCCTCTGTGGTTGCCCTATAGAGCGGAAAGGCTTCGCAGAGTTCATGCACTCTTGCCTTTACCTGTCCGATTACCCGTTCATTGCCACGGTTTTTCAGCACTTCGACAATGAGTCCGGCAATTATTTCCATTTCCGCTGTTTTCATGCCTCTTGTAGTCACGGCAGGAGTTCCGATGCGGATACCGCTTGTCACCGCAGGGCTTTGGGTATCAAACGGGACAGCATTTTTGTTCACGGTAATTCCTGCACGTTCCAGAACTTCTCCGGCATCTTTGCCCGTAATATCAATATTTCTCAGGTCTGCAAGCATTACATGGTTGTCGGTTCCGTCCGATACTAATCTCAGACCTTTTTTCATAAGACATTCCGCAAGGGTCCGGGCATTGGCGACCACATCTTTCTGATAAGTCATGAAAGATTCCGACAATGCCTGTTTGAAGGCAATCGCTTTTGCCGCTATCACGTGCATAAGAGGTCCGCCCTGAATACCGGGAAATATCTGACTGTTGAGCTTTTTGCCATGTTCTGCTTTTGCCAGAATCAGACCGCCCCGGGGACCTCTCAGCGTTTTATGGGTAGTAGAGGTGACGACATCTGCAAAAGGTATCGGCGAAGGATGAATATCCGCAGCTACCAAACCCGCAATATGCGCCATATCCACCATGAGATAAGCTCCTGCGGATTTGGCGATTTCCGAAAATATCTCGAAATCTAAAATGCGCGGATACGCGCTGGCTCCGGCAACAATCATCTTTGGTTTATGCTGTTGCGCCAACTTAGCGAGTTCTTCATAGTCAATGCGCCCGGTTTCTTTTCTGACGCCGTAATGAACAAAATTGAAAAATCTTCCTGAAAAACTTACCGGGCTGCCGTGAGTCAGATGTCCGCCGTGAGCCAGATTCATGCCGAGTATCGTATCTCCGGGATTCAGCAGAGCGAAATAAACAGCCATGTTTGCCTGAGAACCCGAATGCGGCTGAACATTTGCGTACTCTGCCTTAAACAGTTCTTTGGCTCTGCCGACCGCCAGATTTTCAGCCATATCCACATATTCGCAGCCGCCGTAGTAACGCTTCCCGGGATATCCTTCGGCATATTTGTTGGTCAGCACGCTTCCCTGAGCCGCCATGACCGCCGGGCTGGTAATATTTTCCGACGCGATCAGTTCCAGAGTGTATTTCTGTCTGTTCAATTCTTTTTTAATGACTTCCGCAATTTCGGGGTCTGTGTTTTCAATCACTTTCCAGTCCAATTTCTTTTCCTTTTATAGCAGAGTGAGGTTCACCCACACTGCGAATTTTAAACCGTATCGAATTTTTCCAAACGCATCTGATGCCGCCCTCCCTCAAAAGGAGTGTTCAGCCAGACATTCACAATTTCTTCGGCAAGCACATCGCCGATCACCCGTCCGCCCATGACCAGAATATTGGCGTTGTTATGCCGTCTGCTCATCATGGCGGAAAAAAGATCATTGCAGAGCGCGGCGCGGACATGAGAAAATCTGTTTGCCACCATGGACATTCCGATGCCTGTGCCGCAAAGCAGGATTCCCCGCTCGAATTCTCCGTTTGAAACCGCAAGCGCGACTTTTGATCCGAAATCAGGATAATCCACCGATTTTTCGCCGTATGTTCCGGCATCTTCGACGTCAACGCCATGTTTTTCAATCAGACAGGTTTTGATTTTCTCTTTCAGCAGATAAGCGGCGTGATCGCTTCCGATAATAATGCGTGATTTGTTTTCCTTCATTGACC
>DYRK01000262.1 GCA_020718785.1 Desulfatirhabdium butyrativorans
GCACGCCGGCGGCGTGCCCTATGAACTGTTCGCAGCACTGGGGCACGCCGGCGGCGTGCCCCTACGAATTTTTCGATGATTTTCTGTCACTCAAAAGAGGTAAAAGTATGGAATGGATTGTTCAGTTCATAGATTTTTTTATTCATTTGGACAGGCATATCAGCACCGTGATCCAGTCTTTCGGAGGATGGACATATCTGATTGTATTTCTGATTATTTTCTGCGAAACAGGGCTGGTTGTGACGCCGATTCTGCCGGGAGATTCTCTTCTCTTCGGTCTGGGAGCATTTGCCGCAAAAGGGGATCTGAATATTACGGTTTTATTCTTTCTCCTCTCTGCTGCGGCAATTCTGGGAGATACTGTCAATTACGCGGTCGGTCATTACCTGGGTCCCAAAATTTTTCTTCGCAACGATGTCCGTTTTTTCAAGAAGGAATATCTGGACCGTACACATCGCTTCTATGAAAAGCACGGGGGAAAGACTATCATTATTGCCCGTTTTGTTCCGATTATCAGGACATTTGCTCCTTTTGTAGCCGGCATCGGCAGTATGACATATTTACGATTTCTTGCTTACAATGTTATCGGAGGGATATCCTGGATATGCGTATTTATTTTCGGCGGATATTATTTCGGCAACATCGCTTTTGTCAAAAATAACTTCACACTGGTTATCATCGCCATTATTTTTCTCTCCATACTGCCGGGAATCATCGAATATTTCCGTCAGAGGTCCGAGACTGCATGATGAACGTGCGTAATGGGTTTTCAGTTTTCAGTTTTTGTAAGACAGAAATGACCTGCCGAACTGAAAACTGAAAACTTTTCTCCATGAATTAATTGCAGGACTTACGCACTTGAATTTATTTTTCTGATTCATTGGCGTTTATCAGCGTCCATTGGCGGTTAAAAATCATGCAGCTGCGTAACTCCTAAATTGGAAACGCCCCGGCTTAAAACAGACGCAGACCGCTTAATAAGGAATCAGTTCCACAGGCAGCGTCAGGTCCTCTGCAAGGTCCTCTCCCATCTCCTGAATATCTTCGTCATCTTTTTCATAATACCAGACGATATTGGCTTTGCCCCCTTTTTCATGGTATTCTTCAAGAGTCTGGATAAAATCAAGCAGACATTTCGTGGAACTTGAATTCAGATAGCCGACTTTCAGATTCAGTGTGACTGCTCTGCCTTCGGAAATATAATTTCTCAGCCAGGTATCAAGGGGGTTGAAAAAATCCATCGCATTTTCCGGATAGGAAACTCCCTCCATTTCCAAGACCCCTTTTTCCGCGTCAAAAGCGATTCTCAATGTATTTTCTGTTGCGTCTGTCTTCAACGGTTTCATTTCTAATTATCCTCCTCGTCCACTTTGGCGGAAAGTTCGATAAATGTCTGGTCCGTATCAATCGTATCCAAAATTACGCCCAGCGGATTTCCCGATTTTCGGACAATGGTGATCAAACCTACGCCGCCGCCTGTTTTACCCTTTTCCCTGGGGGATTTCAGCTGCTGATTGTAAAGGTCCTTCAGTTTATCTTTTTCAAGGCTGTTGATATGGCTGATTTTGTCAACAAGCGGAGCGATTACGGTGTTGGCGATCATATTGCCGGACTTGATCCGGTAAAAATTATTGCTTTTTTCAATGACAATAATCCCTACGCCCACTTCCTTGTTGTCAACGACTGCACGTTTGGCAGAATAAAGATAAATATTCTGGGCGAGTTCTATAAAAATCGAAAACACTTTTTTCACGGTTTTCTGCCCGTTGTAACTGAAGGCAAACATTCTCTTGAACATTTCGGCAAGACTGATAAGGGTATTGTTTGAAATTTCGCCCTTGAAAGACAGAACAATGTTTTGTTCTTCCATCATCTTGTAATGCTCGAATAATCTGTAAGTGTTCATCTCGGACTCCGTGTTACGGCGGATATTAGCCATACTTGGAACTGTTGTCATAGTAACTCACGTTACGCACCTGTCATTCCTGCGGAAGCAGGAATGACAGCGGGAACTGCCCACCGGCATAATCTGCGCTTTTGTAAAGCGCCCTGCCTGAAACAGACGCAGACCGTTTTATCGGCAAAACGGTTTGCAGAATCGTTTTACAGAAAATTCGGAAAGCTCAAATTATGACGGCGGTAAGAATACGTCCGGCTGCGTAACATCAGATAGTAAATGATGAAAAGTGAACAGCCACCCGCCGCTATTCACTGAAGTGTCTAAAAATAGCTGAAATTTTTTTTCTGTCAAGTCCGAATTGCAAAATCTCGGCAATCCTCCGGCGACTCCCGAACCGATTCCGGAATCGGAGGGGAAAATCCTGCTATCGTCATATCATCCTGCCTTTCCAATTTTCCTTTGTATGAACAGAATGCGTCAAGAAGACGCTGCTTCTGCTGTTCAAAGGGAAATCTGCTGATTTTTCCGAGCAGCGATATAAACTCTTTTCTGCCGAAACGTCTGTAGGGGCACGCCGCCGGCGTGCCCCTGCTTGTCGGCGACAAGCCCCCGCACCGGTCTTTGCGCTCCCCCATCTGATCTTCGAAGCCGTCGCTTGCCATATAAAAATTCATTCCTTTCCGAATACGGATGGTATGAGGGGTGAAATCGAATTTCAGGTCCGAGCGTTTATAACCGAGGCTTTGCCTGTCGCCTTTGATCATAGTCACATCTCCGTCAAAAGTACAGAACAGCGGGAGTTTTGCTCCGGCAAAATTTAAAATCCCCTCTTCGGGCTGCAAAAAACAGACTGCCGCATCCAATCCGTCATCGGACACTGCATATTCCGTATCCTGATGAAGTGTTGTTTTTACAATAAAATTGAGACGTTTTAATATCTGAACCGGTTCACGGCATTTTTCGTCGGTGATGATGCGTTTGAGTGCGGAAAATACAATCATGGTCATAAAAGCTCCCGGAACACCGTGGCCCGTACAGTCCGTCACGGCTATGATACAGCCGTCTTTGAAACATTCTGTGAAAAAAATATCGCCGCCCACAAGGTCCTTGGGCATATAGATGAAAAAACTCTCCGGAAGATAGGTTCTGATATGATCCGGATTCGGCAGCAGCGCAGCCTGTATCATCTGTGCATACTGGATACTGTCCGTAATCTCCTGATTGGCTTTTCTGACCGCTTTTTCAGCCTGTTTCCGTTCCCTGACTTCAATATTCAGGGCTTCGTTTATTTTTTTCAGTTCTTCATGGGAACGCCTCAGTTCCAGATGGACATTGACTCTGGCAAATACTTCCTCTTTCTGGAAAGGCTTGGTGATATAATCCACGCCCCCTGATCCGAAGGCTCTGAGTTTATCCCCGGTATCATTGAGCGCGCTGATGAAAATCACCGGTATGTCACGGGTTTCCGTATTGCTTTTCAGACGCCGGCAGACTTCGAATCCGTCCATATCGGGCATCATAATATCTAACAGAACCATATCCGGCTTTCTTCTGGCAACAAAATTCAGCGCGCTTAATCCGTCTTTTGCCATTGCGATTTTATAGTCTCTGCTTCTGAGGATATCTGCCAATACCTGAAGATTCTTTGTATTGTCGTCAACAATAAGTACCGAATACGGCGTTTCGCTGTCCATCACATCTCCCTTTTTCTGCCGAAGCTATCCTTGCCACCGTCATAATTTGCGCTTCTGTAAAACGCCTCTGCTTAAAACAGACGCAAATCGTTTTTGCGGAGAAACGGTCTGCGTCTGTTTTATGCAAGGGCGTTTTACGGCGGATTTTAAAAGCGCAGATTATGCCGAGGGGCAGTATATCCGTTAAGGTTCACCCGTTACGGCCGGCAGCGTGAAGACAAACACGCTTCCTGTTCCCTCCGTACTTTCCGCCCTGAGACTCCCCCGGTTTTTCTCTGCAAACTCTTTGCAGAGCATAAGCCCGAAACCTATGCCTTTTTCATTGCGCGTGCCTGAAGTGCTGAATGTCTCATCGGATCGGAACAGTCTGCTGATATTTTCTTTGCTGATGCCCACCCCTGTGTCCGAGACAGATATTTCCGCGGTCTTCCCGTCGGAAACCGCACTGATTCTGATCTCGCCGGATTCGGGCGTAAATTTCATGGCATTGGAAATCAGGTTGCGGATAACGGTCATAATCATGTCTGCGTCTGCGAAAACCGTGACCGGAGCTTTGATTTCACTGTAAAGCCGGATGGATTTGGCTTCTGCCGCAGGAGATAAAAGCCGGACACTCCTTTCGGCAAGCTGTGCGATATCCAGCACAGAGGGCCGGCAGACTGTTTCTCCCTGCTGGCTGCGCGCCCAGTATAAGAGGTCTTCCAGCAGCATACAGGTTCTTCCTGCGGAAGCCCTGAGTTCATTAATAAAGGCAGTTCTGCGGTCTTCGTCGAAAAGCTCGGAATGTGTGACCATCATATCCAGAGTCTGGCTCAATGAGGCAAGAGGACTCCGCAGATCATGGGCAATGACTGAAAAAAGTCTGTCTTTGGTGGCATTTGCAGAACGGAGCAGTTCGTTTGACTGCAGCAGTTCTTCACGCGCATGTTTGAGTTTCAGATGAATATTGACTCTGGCAAAAATTTCCTCTTTCCGGAAAGGTTTGGTGATGTAATCCACGCCCCCGGCTTCAAAGGCTTTCACTTTGTCCGCCGAATCGCTCAGAGCGCTGATGAATATCACCGGGATGTCTTTGACAGACGGTTCGGATTTCATCTGCCGGCACACTTCAAAGCCGTTCATACCGGGCATCATAATGTCCAACAAAACGATATCCGGCTTTTTCCGGGCAATAAAATCCAATGCGCTGCGGCCCTCTTTGACCATTGCCACTTTATACTTTCTGTCTCTGAGTATGTCTGCCAGCACTTTCAGATTTTTTGTGTTGTCATCAACAATCAGTACGGATGACCGCTGTTCTTCGCTCATTTCTCACTCCATCGTCCCCACGCTCCGGCCACGGTACAGAACGCAATGTGTTCTGTCTTCGTTCCCGCGCAATATGCGAAAAAGCGCTTCGCTCTATTTTCGCACTCCGGAAGATGCGAAAAAGCGCTTCGCTCTATTTTCGCACTCCGGAAGATGCGGGAACGGGTAAATCATTTCTCACTCAGAACAATACAGTTTTTGCCTGCTTTTTTCCCACGGTACAGGGCTTCGTCCGCCATTCTGATACAACGGTCAATACTCTGTGAGGGGGAATATGAGCTGATTCCGAAAGTCATGCTGATTCGGAGATCATAGCTGCCATACTGATAATGCCTGTCAGACAGGTCGCAGCGTATGGCTTCGGCAACGATTTCTCCGCCTTTCAGATCGGTTTCGGGAAGAAGGATGAGGAATTCCTCTCCGCCCCATCGCGCCGCGCTGTCCTGCTGTCTTATTTCGGAACGCATCAGTTCGGCCACTGAAATAAGAATAAAATCTCCGCAGTCATGTCCGTATTCATCATTGAATTCTTTGAAGTTGTCTATATCCGACAATATCAGGGAAAAAGGCTTTCCGCTTTCTTCGTTTTTATTTTTTTCATGTTCGATTTTTTCAATAATGTCACGGCGGTTGGACAGCTTTGTCAGACTGTCTGTCCTTGCGGCAAGTTCCAGTTCATGATAGGCTTTCTGCAATTTCTGATAGGACAGTTTCAGTTCCTCGCGTGAATGTTTCAGTTCCAGATGCGTCCTTACTCTGGCTAAAACCTCTTCTTTCTGAAAAGGCTTGGTGATATAATCCAGGCCGCCCAGTTGGAAGGCTTTGACTTTCTGCGGAATATTGTTGAGCGCGCTGATAAATATAAGCGGTATGTCTTTTGTATTTTCATCGCTTTTCAGGCGGCGGCAGACTTCAAAGCCGTCCATTTCAGGCATAACGATATCTGTCAGAATCAGGTCCGGGGCTTTTTTGGCGACAAAATTCAATGCTCTGAAGCCGTCTTTCACCATGGCCACGCGATAACTCATGCTTCTGAGTATCTCTGCCAGCACCTGAAGATTTTTGGTATTGTCATCAACGATCAGTATCGAATATGCGGTTTCGTCGTTCATGTATGTCTCTTTTCAGACAGCATCTCTGAGTTTCCTGACAATTTCGGGAAACTCTTTCATGATGATGTCAACTTCGTCAATATTGTTGATCTGAGTCTGCTCATGCAGTTTTTCGCTGTAACACTTTAAAAAAGGGCTGCCATAAGTCACAGCAAGCTGTTTCAGATCCCAGGCAAAATTTTCCACGTCGTCAATGAAAAACATTTCACGGATGTCCTCCCATCTCGGAACAAATTCTTTGTCCAGCAGTCCTGTCATTTCGGACAGACCGGCTCTTGACTTTTCTGAAAAAACAGCTTTTTCAGGATCGGCAGAACTCTCATGAAAGGTTTTTTCAACTGTGTTTTTTATCTCTTTGTAAGACAAAAATTTTTTCAGTGCAGATATCAGCAGATCGTTGTTGACCGGTTTTTTCAGATATCCGTCAAACAGCAGTTTTGCTTTTTCTTCGTTTTCTTTCATGGCAAAAGCAGTCAGGGCAATGACCGGAATATGTTTCAGTTTCTCATCGTTTTTGATAATCGCCGTGATCTCATACCCGTCTTTTCCGGGCATCTTCAGGTCCATAAGAATAATATCGGGCAGAATCGGACCGGCTTTTTTTCTGCCCAGAATATCCAGGGCATTTTCGCCGTCGAATGCCTCTGTAACAGAAACCGCGGTTTTTTCCAGATAACCTTTAACCAGTTCTCTGTTGTAATCAACATCGTCAACAATCATAACTGTTGCAGGGTCGAAGCGGATCAGCATCTGTTCCGGCTGCGGACAGCCGCGCGGGATATCCGGCTTTCCTGCAATGCCGAGTCCTGGAAGTATAAGCCGGAATGTGCTTCCCTTTCCCGCTTCGCTCTCAACCGACACACTGCCGCGCATCATTTCCGCCAGTCTCCTTGTGATGGCAAGTCCGAGTCCCGAACCGCCGTATTTCGCGGTGTTATGCCCGTCCTGCTGCCTGAAACTCTCAAAAATCAGATCATGCTGGTCTTCCGGAATTCCGATCCCTGTATCCGAGACATCCGCAATCAGATCAAAGCAGCTTTTCGTCTCATTGCCGAAGTCGCCGTAAAGCGACAGGCTGACCTCTCCGTTATGGGTGAATTTGACTGCATTTCCGACAAGATTGATCAGAATCTGTCTCAGCCGGACTTCGTCAAGAATAAGATATTCCGGAATACGGCTGCTGACGGCGATTTTGATTTCTATCTGTTTTTCTCTTGTTTTCGGCAGAAAAAACTCACGGATATCATTGGAAATTCTTTTCACAGAAACCGCTTCGCAGCGAAGTTCCAGCTTTCCTGCCTCGATTTTGGAAAGATCAAGGACATCGTTCAGAATGGTAAGCAGGGACTGACCGCTTGAAATTATTGTTTTCAGATAGTTTTTCTGCCGGGCATCCTGAATTTTGGACAGCAGGATTTCGCTGAATCCCAGAATAGCATTCATCGGGGTCCGTATTTCATGGCTCATATTGGCTAAAAATTCGCTTTTCGCAAGGTTGGCGGATTCAGCCTGTTTTTTTGCAGTTTCAAGCTCTGCGGCATAGTTTCTCAGCTTTTCCCCGGCACGGGCCCTTTCGGTAATATCCTGCACAATACCCACGATTTTGACGGCTTCTCCGGCTTCGTCGAAAATAATTTCACTTTCGTTCCAGGTCACAAGCACAGTGCCGTCGGTCCGCACAATCCGGTATTCCGCAAAGGTTTTTCCGCCTTCGTCGAACAGCCGCTGACAGGTCTCTCTGAACAGAGTTCTGTCATCAGGATGAACGAATTTTTCCATAAGCGTGTCAAAGCGATGATCGAAAATTTCCGGAGTCGTACCGAATATCCGGCACATTTCCTCGGAACATTTTGCCTTGTTTCCGGCCAGATCAATTTCCCAGCTCCCGATATGGGCGATTCTCTGGGCATGTTCCAGACTTTTCTGACTCTCGCGGAGTGCATCTGC
>DYRK01000990.1 GCA_020718785.1 Desulfatirhabdium butyrativorans
CACCGCTTCTGCAATGCCGACTTTTTTATCTCCGTTAATGTCGTTTTCTTTATCTGTCACCATGCCCGGTATGATTCCGCCGGCAATCTGAAGCGAGAACACAGCATTGGGCAGAGATCGCAGATGAATCAAGGTCTGAAGCGGCGTATTGCTGTCAGCTTCCGCAGTGGTTCCGTTGCCGAACTGCCCCTGATTATTGCGTCCCCAGACCCGAATTGTCCCGTCATTTTTAAGAGCAATGAAATGCGCTTCTCCCGAGGCAATTCCCGTTACATCGGCCAGACCGCTCACCTGTGCCGGTTTGCTGTCTGATCCTCCCCATTGCCGGACAACTCCGTCATTACCCAAGACAAGACTATGGTATGTTCCGCTGGCTACGGCCTTGATATCGCTCAGACCGGGAATGGTTTCAGGTCGACTGCTGAAATCGGCTGTCACGGTGCTGTTTCCCAATTGTTTGTATTCATTCCATCCCCATGCTGACACGGTTTCGTTGTTTGTGACTGCCAGCGTATGATAAGCTCCGGCAGCGATAAATCTGACATCGCTGATGCCGGATACCGGTATCGGTTCTTTGCTCAGAGGGATTCCTTCTTTTCCCAATTGTCCCCTGTTATTGTTTCCCCACATCCATACGGTTCCGTCATTTTTAAGGGCAACGCTGTGTTCCGCACCAGCGGCAATTGCGATGATGTTTTCAAACCCGGATACCTGAGAAACTTTTACCGGGAGGTTTGAATCTGTTTCTGTCCCGTTTCCTAATTGACCGTATTGGTTCAAGCCCCAAGCCGATACGGTTCCGTCTGATTTCAGAGCAAGGCTGTGATACATTCCCGCGGCAATGGCTTTTATATCGGAGAGTCCGGAAGCCTGCACCGGCAGACTTGTCTCTGCAAGACTTCCGTTTCCAAGCTGACCCGCGTAATTTCCGCCCCAGCCCCATACGGTTCCGTCTGCTTTGAGTGCGATCACAAACTCTCCGCCTGCGGCAATGGCTGTCACATCCTTAATTTCCGGAACTTTGATCGGGGTATTGCTGCCGGGCAGTTCATTCTGACCGAACTGTCCTTTGGAATTATCGCCCCACACCCATACGGTCCCGTCATCTCTGAGTGCCGCGGTATGATTCAGTCCGCCGCTGACAGACAGATTTGCAGCCCATGCGGACTGTAACAGGATAAGCGGCAGTAATCCGATTAAATAAAGCATTTTTGACGATTTCATCTCCATATCCTCAAGTTGTTTATTCGAATAAAGAATCCACTCCTTTCTTGTCAATCTGATCGGAAGCGGTATTTTGATACTTCTGAATAAAAACATCAACAGCAATCTGCAATAATTCGTCAATAGACATTTCAAATTCAATGGACATCTTTTTGAATTCTTTCAACTGCCTTTTGTTCAAAGTAACGGCCAATCTGCCTGATTCCGGTGTAATATGATATTTTGTCCGAGGCATCGGTTATAAGCTCCTTATTCATTTATAAGCTCAATATCAGAAAAATACATCTTTAATAGCATATAAATCGCAATATTGCAACAAAAAGGTTTTACTTTTATCAAAAAATTCAAAAACAGCACAATATTAAAACTTGATTCAAGGAGGAGTGCTGAAATGCCAATTTTATAAGATGG
>DYRK01000263.1:0-3302 GCA_020718785.1 Desulfatirhabdium butyrativorans
GAATAAATAACAAATCCGATTTGAAAAATCGGACTTCGTTTCCCTGTGACATTGACATTACTATAAAATTGGAAAGATATTGTCAAGTTCTGAAAAAAAGAAGCATATAATTCCGGTCGCCTGAGGAATTTCACCATGCACAGGTCAAGTTTTTACCGCGTTCGGATTTTTTTATCGGAATTCTGCAAAAAAATATTGAAATCACTTGACACACAACAAATCATCGGATAATCAGTCCGGCAGATATCAGGCATGATCCCGCCTGCCGGATAGACAGATATTCTTCTGATTTAAATCAAGAGCATCTCTTTTTTTCACAGAATGATTCAACACCGCAACTGTTTCGGTCTTTTTCCATATCTTCTGAAATCAGGAATCTTCATATCCGATTTGCAAGTTTTTAAAAGCGCGACGTGAAGCATGAGGCGTGACAGACAGATTTTCCTTTTTTGCGTCTCACATCACGGACAGCCATACTCTTCAATCCTGAGTCCGGAATCCGCATTCCGGCTGCGGGTCTGTAAGAAATAATTTATGTAATTTCAGAGCAGACTTATCCCGGCGTCTTCCGCGTTCGCGGGCAGATTCGGCTGTTTCGGATGCCGATACCGGAAAAAATATAATTTTTTAACCTATTCGGAGTAAACGGTGAATGAATATTGCAGAGCTTAAAGCCAACAAAATCAGCGAACTGACCCAGATCGCCAAAGAATTCAAGATCGAAGGAGCCACGGGCATGAAAAAGCAGGAGCTTATTTTTGCCCTGCTTCAGGCTCAGATTGAAAAAAACGGGCTGATATACGGGGAAGGCACCCTGGAAATTCTGCCTGACGGATTCGGTTTTTTAAGGGCCCCGACTTCCAATTATCTGCCGGGTCCCGATGACATTTATGTGTCCCCCTCTCAGATACGGCGGTTCAATCTGAGAACCGGAGATACGGTATCCGGCCAGATACGGCAGCCCAAAGAATCGGAACGGTATTTTGCCCTGCTGAAAGTGGAGGCAATCAATTATGAAGACCCGGAGGTTGCCCGTGAAAAAATTCTCTTCGACAACCTGACCCCCCTTTATCCCAACAGAAAAATAAATCTCGAATGTGACCCTGAAAATTATTCCACGCGCATTATGGACCTTCTTACCCCCATCGGTTTCGGACAAAGAGGGCTGATTGTTTCCCCGCCGCGATCCGGAAAAACCATGCTGCTTCAGTTTATTGCCAACAGCATCACCACGAATCACAAGGAAATCGTGCTGTTTGTGCTGCTGATTGACGAGCGTCCCGAAGAAGTGACAGACATGCAGCGCTCGGTCAAAGGGGAGGTTATCAGTTCCACTTTTGACGAACCTGCTGAACGGCATGTTCAGGTTGCAGAAATGGTCATTGACAAAGCCAAGCGTTTGGTGGAACATAAGAAAAATGTGGTTATTCTTTTGGACAGCATAACCCGGCTTGCCAGAGCCTACAACTCGGTGGTTCCCCCCAGCGGAAAGATTCTGTCCGGCGGTGTGGATTCCAACGCGCTGCAACGCCCCAAACGCTTTTTCGGGGCAGCCCGGAATATCGAGGAAGGCGGAAGCCTCACCATTATCGCGACCGCGCTTGTGGATACCGGAAGCCGTATGGACGAGGTTATTTTCGAAGAATTCAAGGGAACAGGAAACATGGAAATCCAGTTGGACCGGCGTCTTGCCGACAAGCGGCTCTTTCCTGCCATCGATATCAAGAAATCCGGAACACGGAAAGAGGAACTTCTGCTGACCGCGGACGCGCTGAACCGTACATGGATTCTGAGAAAACTCCTGTCCTCGCTGAATCCGGTTGACAGTCTGGAATTTCTGCTTGAAAAAATGAGCGGAACCAAATCGAACAAAGATTTTTTGAATTCAATGAACACCTGAGAAGTGAGAAATGAGAAGTGAACCCTGTTTTTATAAAATGGCAATTCTCGATTGATTTTAACTTTGACCGGCTCAGATAAAATATCAGGACTTACGCGCTTGAATTTATTTTTCCGATTGATCGGCGTTTATCAGTGTGAATCCGCGGTTAAAATCATGCAGATGCGTAACCCCTGAATATAAACGAAAGAGATAGCCGGTCGGAATCCGGCGGATTTTATCCGCCCTGTAATATTTAAGGAGTGAAAAATAATGAAAACGGATATTCATCCCAAGTATGTCCAGACCACCGTAACCTGTGTGTGCGGAAACGTGATAGAAGTCGGCTCCACCAAGCCCGATATACGCGTTGAAATCTGTTCCCAATGTCATCCTTTTTTCACCGGGAAACAGAAATTGGTGGACACTGCGGGCCGTATCGAACGGTTCCGCAAAAAATATGCGAAATTTCATGAACAGCAGCAGCAATCTGAGTAACCGCCATGTTTGATAAACTGAGAGGGGTTGAGGAGCGTTTCGCGGAAATCGAAGTCCTTCTGAGTGATCCGGGCGTGTTCAAGGATCAGGAGTCATTCCGGAAATACACGCGCGAACATTCCGAACTGGGAAAGATCGTAACAGTTTTCAGGAGTTATAAAAAAATCTCCGGGGATTTGGAAGAGAGCATGGAAATGCTCAAAGACGGCGATTCTGAAATCAAGGAACTGGCGCGGGAAGAAATCGCCGCCCTGACTCTTAAAAAAGAAAAGCTTGATAAAGAACTCAAAAAGCTTCTCATGCCCAAGGATCCGAATGACGACAAAAACGTGCTGATCGAAATCCGTGCCGGAACCGGCGGTGAGGAAGCCGGACTGTTTGCAGGCGTTCTTTTCCGGATGTACAGCCGCTATGCCGAAGGCAGGGGCTGGAAATTGGAGATCATGAGCAGCCATCTTTCGGGGTCGGGAGGTTTCAAAGAGATCATCGCCATGATTGCCGGGGATGGGGCATACAGCCGTTTCAAATATGAAAGCGGGATACATCGTGTTCAGCGGGTTCCCGAAACAGAGGCTCAGGGTCGTATTCATACCTCCGCGGTCACGGTCGCGGTACTGCCCGAAGCCGAGGATGTGGAAGTCCGTATTGATCCCAATGAACTAAGGATAGATGTCTATCGTTCCGCGGGTCCCGGGGGACAGTCCGTAAATACCACCGATTCCGCGGTACGCGTGACTCATCTTCCCACAGGGCTGGTGGTCACCTGTCAGGATGAGAAATCCCAGTGGAAAAACAAGGCAAAAGCCATGAAGGTGCTGCGCGCGCGTCTGTTGGACAAGATGGTGCAGGAGCAGCAGGATAAGCGGTCGGAAGATCGGAAAAGTCAGGTCGGAACCGGGGACCGGAGCGGAAGAATCCGGACTTA
>DYRK01000263.1:3402-7925 GCA_020718785.1 Desulfatirhabdium butyrativorans
GTCCTCAGTTGGACCGCTTCTTATTTCCAATCCCGCAATATCGCCAGTCCGAAAGCAGATGCCGCGATACTTCTGGCTCACGCGCTGAACATGGAACGGATAGAGGTTTATCTGCAACATGACAAACCGCTTTGTCCGCGTGAGCTGGAGGTATTCAAATCTCTGATAAAAAGGAGAGTCCGGAGAGAACCTGTCGCTTATATTGTGGGAACAAAGGGTTTCTGGACTCTGGACCTTGCAGTGACAAAGGATGTGCTGATTCCGAGACCCGAAACCGAGTTTATGGTGGAGGCGGCTCTTTCCGATCTGCCGGATCCGCCGCGGAAGCGCGTGCTGGAATTAGGCACAGGATCAGGGGCTGTTGTGATCGCCCTGGCATCGGAACGGCCCGGGCATATCTTTTTTGCTTCGGACCGTTCTGTGAAGGCGATTGAAGTGGCGCGGAAAAATGCTGCCCGCCACGGAACAACTGTTCATTTTTTTTGCGGAGACTGGTTCAAAGCCCTGAGCAAAGGGGAGTCATTTGATATGATTCTGTCCAATCCGCCTTATATCCGGACTGCGGAGATCGGACAGCTTCAGCCTGAAATCTGTAAGTATGAACCGTTTGCGGCTCTTGACGGCGGCAGAGACGGGCTGGCAGCTATCCGGCATATTCTCAGTTTTGCACCGCCTTATCTGGCTCAGGGCGGGAGTCTGCTTTTGGAGACAGGCCACGATCAGAAAGCAGAAATATTAAAGATCATCGCAGCCTGCGGCTGTTATGAACTGATTGCTTTTATAAAAGATTACGGCGGTCATGACCGGATTGTGCATATCAGAAAAAAGTATCCGGCGTAACTGCCATGACGAAAAAGTCCCGACTGAAACACCCGGTTTTTTCCGAAAAACCGGGTGTTTTTTTTGCAGATTGGGTCATGCACCCGTAAGCGGATTGCTTCGGTAATTCTCAGCCCGCTCGTCCATTATTTTGCGGTCTTTATTTTTTTCGCTTGACATATTTCGTCCTATGCGGTAAAAACTATTTTTATAATAAAGTTCAGCATTGAAAATCTGAATCCGGCAGGTGTTGTAAACGGTGATATGTCTACATGTTATCTATATCAGCAAGACGCTGCCAATCTGGTCATGATTACCGATGTTATGAATTCAGGTTATAGCGGCTATATTCGTCCCGACACTCTGGGTGCAAGTTCAAAAGTATCTGTTTCTAAAAATGGAATTTATTACATCAAAGTGCCGAAATATAGCCATCATATTGCACCGTATCATCTTGTAACAGCATTTATACCGGATCAAATGAATAAAAAACCCATCGTTCAAGCGGACGGCTACCGCCGCCGCTTAACTTTATGTTGTGCCGGAACCGGAACGGAAAAATATTGATAATGACGTAAATTTGCCATGCCAAGAAACGTACCAAGCAGAAGAAAATGAAAGGAAAAATGAGATAAATTTAGTTTTGAAACTGGTTCTTTTGTGTACATTTTCTAAAATTTATCTTGTTTACAAAGGTATAATTGTGTCAAAAACAGATTGGCAAATTGAATTATTGTCTTATGGTGAAATAGTTGCTGAAAGAATAAATTTTTCAATAGACGAAAATAAATTTTTAATGGTTTTTACGCATTTAGATACAATTAATGATGAGTCAACATTGACTCAGAAAGCTGAAGATTTTGGTTTTACAATTCCCTATAATAGTTTTGATGTGAAATTTGATCGAATGGAAAATTTTGAGTCTGATAATTACTATGACTCATCGAATTCTAAAATGAATATAAGTCAATTGAACAGATTAGGTGAAGTAATAAAACAGATAATGATTTTTCACTATTCGATTAAAAACACAGAGGTATATTTTGCTACTACTGAACGAATTGAATTGGCGAGGTATTATGACAGACTTGTTAGAAAATATGCCAATCAGTATAATTTTGAAGTTATTAAAATCAAAAAGGAGGGATTTGACTATGCGATCAAAACGCCGAAATTCAAAGGAAAGTGAAAAGAAGATAGAAGGTATGCGAAAGATAAAAGAAGCATACGAAGCCGCCAAAAAAGCTGGTAAAATCGTAAGTTATAAAATTCAACCTGCTTAAACAACAAGATTTCTCATATTGACGGATCATGAAAATGTCGGGTTTCCTTTACGATGTGCATCCTGCTGAAACTCATTTTTTTTCTGGACATACTCTGATATCGGGTATCACCTTACAACAAAAAATGAGGGGGCGTCAAGCATCTTTCCGGATTCCGAAATCAAGCTTGCTTTATCAGGAAAGAAGAATTATAATTCTGTTTTGGATTATTTCATATTAGGACTTACGCATTTGAATTTATTTTCCTGATTAATTGGCGTTTATTTGCGTCCGTCAGCGGTTAAAAATCATGCAACTGCGTAACTCCTACATATAAAAAAAAACGACTTGCAAAGTCGTTTTACTGACGAATACCGGCAGCAGATGATGAATCGCTGCCACAATAGGAGAACGAAAATGTTTAACTTCCTTTATTCCATAGTTAATGCTCCGAGAGCGTTTTATGCCCTCAGAGCATTCCTTGCGACACTCCTTTTGATGATAATAATCTCCTGTCAGGGATCATCGAATCGTCTCCTTTATCTTGAATCGCAGGGAGTCGGCGGATACTCGAGCCAAGAGGATAAAGCTGTATGGTATTCCAAAACACCCGAAGACACCATGCAGAAACCCTCTGTCGGATTTGACTATATCCGGAAACTTTCAGGTGAAACCGGCGATTTCGGCGCGGTGGCAATTCAGGCAAGGCTCGGATATGACGAGGAAGAAGGTGATTTTGAGCCTCAGTTGTATAATGCCTATATCAAATATAAATCCGAAGGCACGGATTTCTGGATAGGCCACAACCGGCCTGCGCTGGGGCTTTCATCCTATTTCGACAGTCATGCCCTGCTTCTTACTACTCTTGCAATGAACGGTTTCGGCTTTGACCGGGACTGGGGGCTGGGAGCATACAGAGAATTTTCATGGGGAAATGCAGCAGCTTCTGTTACTACTGGCAGCGGAATGCCGATTTATTTTAAAAATAATTATTTGGCTTCCGCGAGAGTCTCCAAAGGCTCATTGAATCAGGATAATTATAATCTGGGATTGTCTATAGCCTACGGTGAAACGCTTTCTACGATGGGCTATCATCTGGTTGGCAGCGATGCTATGACAGACAGCGAGCCTATAAGCGATCCTGTAAACGACGCTGCTCCCATGACGGACAGCTATTCTGTAACAGACAGCGATACCATGACGGATACTGATTCCGTAACAGACAGCGATCCGAAATTATTTGCAATGGCGGGTGTGGACATGGCATATCTGTGGGATAATTTTGAAGCCCGATGGGAAATCATGGCAGGCAAAAACAAAGATGAAGAAGCATTCGCCCTTTTCGGGAGAGTCGGCGTCAATCTCTTGGATGAAGGACGTCTGAAATTGGAGTTTCAGCCGATTGTCTCTAAAATCGGCGATGATGAAAACTATGAGATTTCAGCTGGGACATCGTATATGCTCACCGGGGATCTGACCTTGAGAGCAATGTACGATTATGACCATAATACCGATGACCATAAAATCATCTTTCAGATATATTACTATAAAAAACTTTGAAGGAGATGAAGCATGAAAAGAATCAGACAGAAATTACTCATCGTCGCTGTTGTTTTGCTTATGGGAACAACTCTTTATGCTGCTGTGGGCTGCGATCTGAATGATCCGGACAAGGATGTGGCGCGTCTGTTTCCCGGTTCGACAGGATATAAAACTTTTTATATGTCCATAGACAAAAAAGGCGGAGAAGCCCTGCTGAAAAGAATTGAACAACGGCTCGGAGATACGTTTCAGGGATTATATGAAACGTCCGATGTGCCTTATACCGTCTATGAGATATTCAAAGGCACGGAAAAAATAGGCTATATTCACGGCGTGAATCAGAAAGGTCAGTACGGCGGGATTCAGGTGTTTCTGGCTCTTGATATGGATGGAAATATCAAAACCTTTTATTTTCAGAAACTCACCTCCAGAGCCGCCAAAGAATTGAGAAATGAGGCATTCGGTCAGCAGTTTGCAGGATTGAATCTGACAGATTTCTACGACTATGATGTCAAGACCGGCAAAAATGCGACTCCGGGCAAATTAGACGCCATCAAAAATCCTTCGTCCGAAGCAGAGTCGGATTTCAGAGCCGCATTGAGAGCGACAAAGAAAAATCTGATTCTGATGGATGAGTTTGTACTCGGAAACAAATATCTCAAGTAGGGACACGCCGGCGGCGTGTCCTTACTATCCGGAAACAAATATGTTAAGATCACAAAGGATACGCCGCCGGCGTACCCCTACAGGAGACAAATATGTCAAGATCACAAAGGGTACGCCGCCGGCGTACCCCCTACAGGAGACAAGTATGTTAAGATCACAAAGGGTACGCCGCCGGCGTACCCCTACAGGAGACAAGTATGTTAAGATCACAAAGGGTACGCCGCCGGCGTACCC
>DYRK01000264.1 GCA_020718785.1 Desulfatirhabdium butyrativorans
ACGAGAAAAGCCGGGGCTTGGGGACGAGAAAAGCCGGGGCTTGGGGACGAGAAAAAATACCAATTTTATAAGACAGGTTATTACACTCCGGATGGCCGAAATGACAAGGCTTATTCCAGTATTTTATCAACATTGTTCAGTTTTTCCTTATCAATCCTGAAAAGCCGTTGCGCCTGTTCCATGTTGATAATTTTATACACAGAGCGCGGCTGTCTGATCTCATTCTCACCCGCCTTCCAGCTGTTTTTCCTGATGTTGTAAATCATATCAGCGGCCTGAACCCCCAGTTCTACATGATCCGGGATTACTGCAAACGTGCCGAACCTGAATTCAGGCTGAACCAGCACTTCGACACCCACGATGATCGGTTTTTCAAATTCCGCGGCAAAAGGAATCCAGACATCCCTGAGCAGTCCGGAATTGACCATCGCGCTGTCATTCAGAATCCACAGCGCATCAATTTTATCTTTTTTGTCAAGTAATTCAAGCCCTTTTTTTATTTCAGAGGCAATATCTCCGCCGCCCGGAATCTGATACGCTGTCAGTCCGATCTGTTCTTTTCCGCAATATGTCTGATTGGTTTTTACGGACGCTGCCATTAAATCTCTGTAAATGACTCCGACTTTGCGGAACCGCACATCGGGCATAATAGTCCTCAGATTCACAACGCCGGTAACTAACGGCACTTCATAAAAAATACCCGCGGCATTTTTAATTCCCTTTAAAGCAATGTCCATAAACGAGGACATCAGAGCAACACAGGGAACCGGGCTGGCAGAAGCCGGTAGTTCAGCCTGATATTTCCTATACAGGGAAATCGAAATATTGTCCATAAGAACAACAATCCCGGGAGAAACTTCCTTTATTTTTCCCGTTATTTCTCCGGCTGCACTGCTTCGGCTGACAATCATTTCATTCAGGGAAAAATCATCTTCGGTTTCCTGACGTATCCCTCTGACAGCCTGTTCAAAATCTTTTCCCTCTGTACGGATGACAAGTATCGGTTCTTTCGCATAAACCGGTGCCGAAGTAACCGCGCCCGGACAGAAAAGCAGACAGAAAAGCAGAATCGCCGATAACGGGAAAAGACGGAATTCTAAGAATTTATAATTCTTCCTGATATCTATTTCCATTTGTCAACCTCCAGCAGAGACATATTTTGTTCATTCAATGCGGTCAGCACCTTTACGGTCAACGCCGCTTCTTTCCCTGTTTTTACACCGAGCGCGAGAATTCCCGCTTTCATGTTCGGAAACGGTGTCACGACAAAATTCAGGTTTGATATTTTCTTATATAACTCCGCATCAGTTTCAGGGATAAGAATTCCCTCGACCATATTGTATGTCAGAAGCTGCAGCAGGTCTTCTATTTTGGAAACCCGCTGCAATTCGGGAACCGGGTTTAAAAATTTTCCTATAAATCTGTCCATCCCTTTTCTTCCGAGAATATCAAATACGCCTATGGTTTTGCCTGCCAAATTCGGAAAAGTGCCGCTCACATCAATCGCCCTGTCAACGGAAAGAAAGATATAGGATTCTTCCGTATTTCCTTTGCGGATACCGTTCAGCCTGATGTCGTATCCTCCGACCTGTTCGATCACAGCCGGTTTTGTCAGGACAGCATCCGGAGCATGGCTTATGACTCCGTCTTCAAAATCTTTGAATCTTCCGAATACCGTGATTTCGATTCCCGGACATGCGGACTTTATTCTTTTCTCTACCGAAGCCGTAGTTGCGGATAAGGGATAGAAAACATAAAGCGTTTCAGACCCGCCCCAGCTTGAATCCGATATGCACGGAGCCGCAGCCAATGCAATCAGAATGACTGCAATCCGCAGCAATTTATCAAACCTGTTCATTGTGATTAACCCTTTTATCTTTAGTATTCTGATAGGTTACCACTCATACCCCGGCGTGAGCATAAACTGCCTCCCGTATCCGGGCATGCCTTTGTCAATGTTAAGCGACCGACCATTATGATTTATAAGATTCGTGGGTCAGACATTTCTGTCTGACCTTTATCATGAACAGGCAAAAATGTCTGTTCTGCCGCAAAAAAATTATAAGTCTTTATAAGGTCGCTCGCTTAACCTCTTCTGCAGCAGACTTGTTGAGACGCGGTATCGGCGCCAGCCTGCCGCTGCGAGGATTGACATATATGTCATGCTTTTTTCCGTGCCGCTTCAGATCACACACTGTTCAGGACATTTTCAAATTCAGCCAGGTTCTGACATTTCAATGCCCGGCGGCGAAGCCCTTTCAGAAAATCCGTATTTCGGATGTTTCTGATTCCTTCAGAAATATGTATCGGCACCACATCAAATCTGTCGATCAGGTCGTCAATGACCGTTTCCTGTATTGCTTCCAGCATCCCGAGAGTTTTTCCTTCCAGCATCCCGAGAGTTTTTCCTTCCAGCATCCCGAGAGTTTTTCCTTCCAGCATCCCGAGAGTTTTTCCTTCCTCCAAGCCATTTTCCCTTGCGATTTCAATGATATCCAGCATTTTGATTTCCTCCCACATTTCCTTCAGCCGTTCTTTGCCGATAATTCTGTTCGACATTATCAGAGTGGCAGCCAGCAGTGTGGCCGATATTTTTTCCGCACGGTACAGCCCGGTTCCGAACCTGATAACTTCTTCCGCAATCCCGCTGCGGGCTGTTCCTGTTTCTTTGCCGTAAAGCGGCAGAAAAATAAGCTCCAGAAGACTGACCGTCTCGCCCTTTCTCACAGCCTCCCGTATTTCCGCAAGTCTTTTCCGTCCGTCTTTCTGCGTGAAATCAATCACAGCCGGGCTGTATTTTCCGCTTTCGGTCGCAATGACCTTCTCACCCGCATACACCTCTCCCGATGCCAGAATAATATCTGTCAGTTTCGTCCGGCGCCACTGTTTTGCCGCAAGAAAATGGTAGGCTGCGAAGCGGTACATATCCGCTTTCTCCAGATTCCGCTGTTCCTCGATATGATACAGCGAACCGGTCTCATCTCTTGCCATCACATCAACTCGTCCCGCTTTTACTGCAATCTCCGCAGGCTCGAATCCGAACACTTCCTCTATGATGCCGGTCTTGACGCCTATTACTTCAAGCGTCTCGCCGCACAATGCGGCGGCTATCCATTTTACAATAATATCATAATTCTGGTCGTAGTCTGTTCCGTTTTTGGATTCCATTGCAACACTTACCCTCATGCAAATTACGGTCATCTGAAAACATATTAACTGATGTTACGCAGCCGGACGTAAATCAGGCATCCCGCTGTCATTCCTGCGAAAGCAGGAATCCATATTTTCATCAGGGACGCAGCGGATTCCTGCTTCCGCAGGAATGACAGGTGCGTAACGTGAGATTATAAGTATGTACCCGGCCATATATTTTCGGACACAGCAGAATGGGAAAAACTGAGTTTTTTCAAAAAACTCGGTTTTTAAAAATGCCGGAAAATTTTTGTCCCGGTACATAACATAAAGGTATGAGATAATCAAGAATTTTATAAACGAGTGTCATAAACAAGGATTTATTGGTTATGGACTACTCCCACAGAGTGTTTAAATTTATCTCTATCTCCTGAAACGGTTCTGCACGGACAATATCATCTTCGCTATACACTGAAACGACAATCCAGAATCCTGAATCAAGTCTGAAAATTTCCAAAGTTTTTTCCAAAGGGTCAGCTATCCAAAGATAGGGAAGTCCGAACTGTGCATAAAGCGGCATTTTCTTTTTTCTGTCTATACGGGCAGTACCGGGTGAAAGCACTTCGCAAATCCAATCAGGAACCACAGATATCCAGTTGGTTTCCGGCAACTTTGTCAATCTCTCCCTTTTCCATCCTGCAATATCAGGAACAACCGTATGTTTGCCAAGTCGGATTTCAGGTTCATCAAGAATAATCCATCCTCCGGGACCGCCTTCTCCCATATGAAAGGGTCCGCCGATACGGATACCGAGAACTGACGCGGCTATAGCGTGTCTCGGAGACGGTCTCGGCATTGCAATCAGTTCTCCGTTTATGATTTGCCCTATCATTGTATCCGGGATAGTATAAAGGTCATCATATGTGGCTGTTTTCAGGCGTTCTGCCGACATTATATATCTCCTTTACTGTGTTTCTGACGTTCCCGTCAGTTCCAAGCTTGGGAACGAGGAGAACTCAGGAGCAGTTGAATAATAACTGATGTTACGCAGCCGGACGTAAATCAGGCGTCCCCGCTGTCATTCCTGCGAAAGCAGGAATGACAGGTGCGTAACGTGAGTTATCAGGATATGTTGCAGCAGTTATGTGCAAAAGCATTTTTCCCTCCTATGGCAACGGATCAGCCATCTTCATCACAGAAAGCGTCACATCATCCGGCTTTTCATTCCGCTCTGAAAGCCGGTTCTTCCCATATCATCCGTTCGAATCCTGCGGAAACAAGGCTGTAAGTTCTCAGCCGCAGGCGGCTGCCGTATTCCGACAGAAGGGTTCCCTGAATCGCTGTGAGGACTGACTGAAATGATCGCAGGGCATTTGACGGATCAATCCGGATATCATAATTCAGCATATCCCGGTAATAAACCGAGAACTGTTCGATACAGCCGTTGATATGATCATACAACGTCTGCCGGATCTGTCCTGCGTCACCCTGGGGATCAACCGCTGAAAAATCCCATTTCATCACAAAATACCGGCTGTGTTTCGGTGCAGGATTTTTCCCGACAGCAAGATGTCCGAACAGATGCTCAAACTCATCTGTCTTTGCAACATCATAGTAATTTTCAAGCATGGAAAGCAGAAGGCTTTTGCCGAACCGCCTCGGACGCAGAAAAAGCAGGTGTTTTCCTGCTTCTTCTATCACGGGAATCCGGTCTGTGCGGTCAGCATAAAAATAATTTTCTGTTATAATTTCACGAAAATCGCAGATACCGTAAGGGAATTTCATAGATACCTCATTTCGGCTGTTGGCTGAAAGCTGAGAACCGATAGCTGATAGCCAACATCTGAACAAAACAGTCTAAAACGAATACGAAACTTTACCCATAAAAACTCTTCCGGGTTCAGGCATGTCATTGTAAAGCGATCCGGAAGGGTCGGGAACTCTGTAGTCTTTATCAAGCAGATTAAAACCGCTTACCTGAAATTCCGTCTGAGACATTTCAGACAGCTTTTTTATGAATTACCGCTTTTCAGCAGGCTTGACAAGGAAGATTTTAACCGGCTCGGAAAAAATACCGCCTCATCACAGAAAGCCTCACATCATCCGGCTTTTCATTCCGCTCTGAAAACCGGTTCTTCCCAAACCAGCCGTAGGAGGAGGAGTGCTGAAATGCCGATTTTATAAGATAGGTTTAGCACAGTGCTGACCGATCTTATAAAATTGGTCATTTCAGCACTCCGGATGAATCATTTCCCAGCTTAACTTAACGGCAGTGAAGCCGGGGCTTGGGAACGAGGAAAAAAAATCAGAATGTTATGATTTTTTGTCCGGTAGTCTGCATCGAGTCATAAGTCTCTGATATGATCTTTTCCGGAAATAAAAACAGATGTGCAGACGAAATAAATTTAAGCCATTATATTTTTGAAAGCCTGCCGGAAAATTGTTATTGACCCGATTGCCTGTTTGTGGCATTGCAGGCAGGAGGCTTCCAAACTGCAAGTTTGGCATTCCGGAAAAACACAAATCTGTAAAAATCAGGATAATCAAAACAAGGAGATGAGTGTCAATGGATTTTTTTTTCAACCCGAAAGGAATCGCGGTGATCGGCGCGACCTCTAATCCCTCAAAAGGGGGCTATGCCATTCTCAAGAATCTGATGAGGGGTTTCAACGGCGGAATTTATCCGGTCAACCCGCGATACGATAGGATCGAGGGGATGATCTGCTATCCCTCTGTCCATGAAGTTCCCGATCCTATAGACCTTGCGATTATTTTTGTTCCCGCGCCCACGGTTCCGGCACTGATTTTGGAATGTGCGGAACGCGGAATCAAAGGGGTGATTGTCGAGTCCGGAGGCTTCGCGGAAACCGGGGCAGACGGAATCGAGCTTCAGGAAATGCTGAAGCAGGTGGCATGTGAAAGCGGAATACGCGTATGGGGACCCAACTGCATGGGATTAGTGGACGCAGTACGGAAGTATGTCTTTTCCTTCGTTTCTCAGGTAATATGGAATGAACGGTTTATTGCCGGAGGCGTTTCTCTGATTGTTCAGAGCGGAATGCTTTCCGGCGTTTTCCTCATTGATGCCATGACTCACGGCACGATGGATGTGAGCAAAGTATGTTCCATCGGCAACAAGGCGGATGTGGATGAATGCGATATTCTGGAATATCTGGTCGTTGACCCGGATACTAAGGTTGTAGGGCTTTATCTTGAATCAATTCGGAACGGACGCCGGTTTACAGATATCTGCCGCCGCTCTGTCAAACCTATTGTTCTTCTCAAAGGAGGAAAGAGTGAAAAAGGTGCGAAAGCAGCCATGAGTCATACTGCGAGTCTTGCCGGAAACGCCGCTGTGGTCAGCGGGGCAATGGCTCAGGTCGGGGTATTGGAAGCAGAGGATTTCAAACAGATGCTGGACATTGCACGGTCTTTGGCCATGTTTCCGGATTTGCCGGCAGAAAGCAGGGGACGTATTGCAATTCTGACCTACAGCGGCGGAGCTGGCATCGTGTCTTCGGATTTTATTGCGAAAACCGGGCTTGAACTTGCAGAACTTTCTCAGGAAACACGGGACAGCATGAAAACCGTATTTCCGGACTGGATGCCCGTGTCCAATCCGGTTGATCTTTGGCCCGCTGTGGAACGCAACGGCGCGAAACGGGCTTACGGGCAGGCTATCCGGGCAGTCTGTGCAGACTCCGGAGTTGATGCGGTTTTCATTCATGTATTTGTGGGCGGATTTGCCCTGAATCCCGATATTGCCGATCTTGCTGCTGTAGCAAAGGCAGCCGGAAAGCCGGTGTTCTGTTTCCTGCTGGGCAGGCGGGAAGAGGCACTCGAATTCCATACACAGGCGCAGAGTCTCGGCATCGCGGTTTTCCGGGAATTATACCGTGCTGTGGAATGTATTAATGCAGTTTTTATGTATAAAAAGATTGTCGAGCGCAGGAAACCCGATATTTCTCATCAGCCTTCGCTTTCCCTGCCGCAGGAATGGCGGAAGGTGATAGAAACAAAATCCGGAAGTCTTGACGAGCATCTGTCCAAACAGATACTTGAAGCATGCGATATTCCCGCAGTGGAAGAACAGATTGTTTCTTCAACAGAAGAAGCCCGTAAAACCGCTCTGAATTTCGGATTTCCTTTGGTGATGAAAGGACTTGTTCCGGGTGAAATTCATAAAACAGAACGAAATCTGGTGCATCTCGGAATTATGTCGGCAGATGCCGCGGAAATGAATTTCGAGCTTCTGAAACATACTCTGCCGGAAAGCGGAAAGATTCTGATGCAGAAGCAGATACAGGGACCCGAACTCATTGCCGGGCTGATTCAGGACCCTCAGTTCGGACCCTGTGTGATGTGCGGATTCGGCGGTATCCTGACCGAAGTTATTGCAGATGTGGTTTTTGCCGCGGCTCCGCTCAGTGTTTCCGAAGCACTGGACATGATCGGCAGACTGAAAGCGCAGAAGGTTTTAGACGGATTCAGAGGCTCTCCGCCGCTGGACCGGGAAGCTCTTGCGCGTATTCTGGTCAGAATCGGAGAACTGGGCCACGCCTGTCCTCAGATACGCGAGATTGACATCAACCCCATGATTGTGCATCACGGACAGCCTTGCGCTGTGGACGCGACGATTATTTTATGAGGGGTGAGGGGTGAGGGGTCAGAGGTCATCAGAGGCTTTTCCTTTTACCTCAAACCTCTCACCTCTCACCCCTCACCTCCGAACCCGATTCTAACGGATTTTCATTATTTCTTTTTTGGCATCTTCGGCAAGAGTTGT
>DYRK01000991.1 GCA_020718785.1 Desulfatirhabdium butyrativorans
TTCAATTTTACCGTCACCTTCGCTCCCCCGGACTCGCGGTTTTCAATCCGGATGGTTCCGCCGTGGGAAGCGATAATGTTTCTGACAATGCCGAGCCCCAGACCGGTTCCTGTTTCTTTGGTGGTGAAAAAGGGATCCCATATCTTTTCAAGAATCGCGTCGGGAATGCCGTTCCCCTCATCTTTAAAAGAAATGGTGATGTCTTTGTCCGATGAGAAAGTCCTGATCTGAATTTTTCCGCCCTCCGGCATTGCCTGCATGGCATTGATAAGAATGTTCAGGAAAGCCTGATATAGCATATCCGGGTCCGCCATGATTTCAGGCAGATTTTCATCATAATCGCGTTGAATCTCATAACCATGCCCCTCAATCTGCGGTGAAAGAAACGCGATGTTTTTTTCAAGGATTTCATCTGCACGGCAGAGCGCGGGATTGGGAGTTCTGGGTTTTGCATAATTCAGAAAGTCCGTGACAATATTGTTGAGCCGCGTGGATTCTTCCACAATAATATCGGGAATTGTATTGGAAGGATCGAATTTCAGCATTTTTTTCTTCAGAAGCTCTGCGGAACTTCGGATAATGCCTAAAGGATTGCGGATTTCATGGGAAATCCCCGCGACCATTTCCCCCAGCGAAGACAGACGTTCTGCCCGGCTTAACTGTTCGCGCAGACGGATGGTTTCCAGATTCCTGCGCTGAAGAATCCCTTCGCCCTGTTTGACCGCAAAAATAAGAACTACCGAAAGAATGCAGGATATGACGGTACACGCGATAATGACGCGGATCTGAAACCTGAAGATGGTTTTATAATCTTCGGACAGGTCCTGTACAATTTCCACAACCCCCAGCACCGGTCCCGACATGCTGGAAAGCGGTTTTTCCGCGCGCAGCGGCGCGAAGGTCACGAGTCTGCTTTTATGCGGAACACCGAAAAAAAAGCCGACTGTCCTGAAAATATCCGATTTATCTTCCGCATGGATCAGCGTGGAAGCGGACCTGCCCGCGACCGCATCCAGATATCCGTTCTTCCCGATATCCTTTTTCCCGACCATTTCCCGGTCAAAACTGTAGGAAATGATATTGTTCATATCGTAAATATTCACTGTTTCTGTTTTGAAACTGTGGAGCGTACTCCGGACCACCTTGTCCATGCGGTCGAACTGATCTTTATTTCGGAGCTGAATCTTGCCGAACTGCAATGCAACCGGAATGATAAACTGCATAAATATCTGATGATTAAGGTTTTCCACAAGGAGAAAGGCATACTCCTCGCTTTTTTCGATCTGCATGGCTCTTGCCCAGTGCGTATTCAGGAAAGAAAGCACCAGCGTTCCCAGAAAAATTGCAGTCAGGCTGATAAAGCTGAAATATTTTACGAGTCTGAACGGTTTGGACTTTTCTTCTTCCGATATTACAGGCATAATCTTTTTTACCCGTGAACGTAAACGAAACCCTCGTCTGTGCTAACACAGAAACTGTCAGACAGTCAATGCCGATCAGCATGTATCCGGAGAAAAGGAGCATCCTGCTGCCGTAAAATACACTTTTTTCTCGTTCCCAAGCCCCGGCTTTTTCCCTCGTTCCCAAGCCCCTGCTTGGGAACGCACTTGCCGGGGAAGCCCCGG
>DYRK01000992.1 GCA_020718785.1 Desulfatirhabdium butyrativorans
CCTAAATTGATTTTATTTTGCCGCTAGGTTTTTTGGAAAGGAAAACTTCTGCAGGAATTTCGAGAAGGTTCAGGGCATAGCGTTGCCGTTTCGATACCTCGCTTATCATATCCGCACCGTCCGGTAGCGGAACAATTTTAATTCTGCGCAAGTCAAGCAATACTTCACGGGGGGTGAGTCGTCGCCTGAGTTCTTTTTCTGAGGGAGCAAGCCGGTGCTGAATTGCAGAATGTAGCATCATTGCGATGAGGGCGACAAAAAGCTTCCCCTCGGAAGCCTCGGAGCTGTGATTGCGCAGACGGTCAAGTTCCAGCGCATTTTTAAGATTGTCGAAAAGCTTCTCTACTGAATCCCTGGAACGATAGCTCTCGAGCATCTCCATGCCTGACTTTGTCCGGTTATCTGTCAGGATCAGCATATGTCCGCTTTTTTTCTCTTGCCGCGCCAAAGCCTTTGTCTTCCTCTCCAGATGCCAGCCTCCATCCTCTCCGGGAACAATTCTGAAAAATCTCATTCTTGTTTTCGGAAGCATCTTGCCAAGGCGGGCAAACGCTTCCCGCCTGCTTCTCGGAGCTTTCTCCCTGAAGTCCGATTCCGCCTTCTCAAGCTGCGAGTAGAGAAGATTGTTTTCATCCACCTGGCGCGTCTCGTTCAAATAGATATGGAAGCGGTACGTTCGTCCGAATTCATTGCTCTCGAAAGAGATGTGCCTGATAAGATCCTCGCCGTCCGAGAAGGTGTCCCGTGCGCGGCGCAACTGCTTCCCATATGTCCGGAGCGCCTTCTGATAAACCAGATTGTTTGATGGGACAGGGATGGTTATTCCTATACCGGCATCGCTCAATTTCTCAAGATTCGCCTTCGAGAAAAAGCCGCGATCCAGGATCGAGTCAATTTCCCCTACGCCGAGTGACTTCAGAAGAAGTATTGCATTGCAGAGAGTTGAAACATCGGAAACACTCCCCTCGACCATACGGAGAACTGCAGGAAGGCCGCAGGGTTCAAGCACTATCAGCTGGACATTCACCTGTGGCAGAGATTCGCCATCGCGATTGTGTCCGAAGGCAGCCCATCCATCAAGCTTCGAATAGGTGGAGATACTCGTGATGTCAACAAGCGCAGTGGTGAAACTGCCACTGTTAAGATCAACCAGTTTTTCGAGAAAATCAAGACGCTTCCCCTCCTCTACTCCAAGCACATGAAGGATTCCGGAAACACCTTTCGATGTCCAGTCACTTTTCTTCCCCGTATATTCGTGCCTGACACCCTCGGCCCACTTCTCAAAATAGGAAAGAGGCATCATTTCGGAGACGAGGAAGACCGCCAGAAGAAATACAGATTCCGCGAGCCCCTCGTCAAAAGCATCACGCAACGCCGGAAGTACTCCCTGCTGTTCGGCGATAAAGCGACAGGCGGCCACAGCTCCGTAGTCACGTACCCGATCTAGGGACGTTGACATGGACAAGCTTCTTACCGGTGCGACCTCTCCGGTTATCGGATTTTCCTTGCCAAGATAGATTTCTCTTTTTCGAGGTTGCTGCTTTTCCTTATCCCAAAATGCATCGATCCGGTAGTGATATTTCCCCGATTTTGTTTCTCTTACACGTAAAAACGACATATTAT
>DYRK01000993.1 GCA_020718785.1 Desulfatirhabdium butyrativorans
GAAACCGGGTTTCTTTGAGAAACTCGGTTTACTGCCGAATCTCTGATGGAAAGACATTATGAAGATCACAACCGCAAGACGCATAAGTCAGATTTTCTTTCTCAGTCTTTTTTTCTGGTTCTGTGCAGTCATGACGCTGGGCAGCCAATGGCGGCAACTCCGGGGCTGGCCGGTCAACTGGTTTCTGCAATCGGATCCGCTGACAGGCATTATTACTGTTCTGACGACGCGCAGCCTATACGCCGGACTGCTCTGGGGACTCGTCACAATAGTTCTGACCCTTGTGCTGGGGAGAGTTTTCTGCGGATGGGTCTGTCCTTTCGGAACGATTCATCAGATTGCAGGATTTATGGGGCATCGGAACCTGTCTGTCAAAGAGAAAATCCGGCTCAATGACTTTCACCGAGCGCAGTCCGTGAAGTATTGGATACTGATTTTTTTTCTCACAACGGCTGCTTTGTATCCGAGCATTCAGACCGGACTGCTTGATCCGATTCCCCTGCTTTACCGCTCGGTTAATCTGATTCTTATGCCTTTGGCAGATAATATTTCCGTCCGATATTATGACAAGGCATGGAGCATCGGCATAATTTTTCTCATTGCAGTAATGATGAATCTCAGTGTCCCGAGATTCTACTGCCGGTTTGTCTGTCCGCTCGGGGCATTGCTCGGGCTGTTGAGCCGATTTGCGGTCTGGCGGGTCATTATAAAAGATATAGAAAAATGCAGTCATTGTCATCTCTGCGAAAAAGATTGTCAAGGCGCGTGCCAGCCTTCGGAACAACTGAGAATCAGCGAATGTCTCGTCTGCATGAACTGCCTGAGACCCTGCCCGCATGACCTTATCGGCTACGGAGCCGAAGCTTCGGCTTACGGTGAGATTTTATCTCCCGATGTCTCCCGCCGGGCATTCATAATTTCCTGTCTATCGGGAGCAGCAGCCGTTCCCATGCTCAGGTTGAGCGGAAATATTGACGGTCCCAACTGGAACGCGCAATTAATCCGTCCTCCGGGCGCGCTTTCCGAAAAAGAATTTCTCGCAAGATGTGTCAAATGCGGACAGTGCATGAGAATATGTCCCAGCAACGTGATTCATCCCGCGGGACTTAGCGCGGGCAGCATAGAAGCCATATATACGCCCGTGCTGAATTTCCGTATCGGAACAAGCGGATGCCAGTTCAACTGCATTGCCTGCGGTTATCTCTGCCCAACCGCGGCAATCCGTCCCCTGAGTCTGAATGAGCGGAAAGGCATTAAGCAATACGCAGTCAAAGGTCCGGTAAAGACAGGAGCCGCATTTCTGGATCAGGGACGCTGTCTTCCCTGGGCAATGGACAAACCCTGCATCGTGTGTCAGGAAAACTGCCCGGTCAGTCCCAAAGCAATCGGTATCAGAGAATATTTCAGCACTGTTGTCAAATCTGCCGATCTGCCCGTGAAACAGGCTGATGCCCTGCATATCGGATTGGAGGGAAACCGCATTCCGCGGGATCGCTTTTCCACCGGCGATTATTACTGCGTCGCGGAAGGTGACCGCCAGCCCCGGCGTATTGCAGAAAATATTGAGGACAGCCTGACCATAGCCTCGGAGTTTCCCTGGGAAACTGCGCCGAAACCCGGC
>DYRK01000265.1 GCA_020718785.1 Desulfatirhabdium butyrativorans
TTTCTGATTAATTGGCGTTTATTAGCGTGAATTAGCGGTTAAAATCATTCAACTGCGTAACTCCTAAACCAATTTCAGAGGAAAAAATATTATGCCGATATACGAGTTCAAATGTCTGAAATGCGAAGATTTATTTGAAATTCTGGTCATGAGCAGCAGCGACAGCGTTGAAATGAAATGCCCCAAATGCAATTCCGAGAATTTCGAGCGGGTTCTCAGCAGCACCAACTACGCGGTGGGTGCAGGCTCCGGAGGAACTTCAGGCGTGAAATCCCAGAGCAGAACCTGCGGCAGCGGTTCATGTACCACTTATGATATTCCAGGGCATAGCCGCTAACCGCGGGTTACGGTGTGCTAACCTGCCCTGCAATATGGAACTCAATATCCGATCAAACAGCTAATGGTGGGTTAGGCTACGCTAACCCACCCTACACTATGAAATCTCAATAACCGATGAAACAGCTAATGATGGGTTACGCTACGCTAACCCACCCTACACTATGAAATCTCAATAACCGATGAAACAGCTAATGGTGGGTTACGCTGTGCTAACCCACCCTACACTAAGCGAGCGACCTTAAAGACTTATAATTTTTGCGGCAGAACAGGCATTTCTGCCTGTTCATGATAAAGGTCAGACAGAAATGTCTGACCCACCGATATCTTATAAATCATAATGGTCGGTCGCTTATGAAATCTCAATAACCGATGAAACAGATTCACAGACAGGAAAAGAAACAATTCGAAAATCTTTTCAGACAGGAACAGATTGACCGTCTTGAAGACCGCTTCAAAGTGCTGGAGACTTTTCTGCAAACCGAAGCGCATGTGACTGATAAAGAACTCTTTTCTATGCTTAAAGAAAAGGGATACGGTCTTTCCCCTGATTTTGTCAGGGAAACCCTGAAACTGATGTGCCGGTTCGGTTTTGCCCGTGCCAACAGATTCGATAAGGGTCTGACGCGCTATGAACACCTCCATATAGGGGAGCATCATGACCATATTGTCTGTATAAAATGCAGAAAAATCATAGAGTTTGAAAATAATCAGCTTGAAAAACTGCAAGAGCAGATTGCCGGGGGACATGATTTTTATATGCTCTGGCACAAAATGGAAATTTATGGTATATGTTCGGAATGTCTTAAAGACCGCGTACAGGGGATTTCGCTGGTGACGGCAAAACAGGGCGAAAGGCTCATCATCAAGGATTTCACGGGAGGTACTTCCGCGCGTGTTCATCTGCTGAGTATGGGCTTGAGAATAGGAGATGAAATCGAAATCATAACCAATCCGAACAAAGGACAGGTGGTGATTGCCAGAGATTTCAACCGCATTGCTCTGGGCCGCGGGATAGCGCAGAAAATACTTGTACAGCCGGTCAGGGGAAGTGAGAATTCAGAAGTGAGAATTTAGAAGTGAGGAAAGATGGCATCCTTTAAACCTGCTTATATTGATACGGTTGCAGACGGAGCGATCAAAGAAAAAATCAGAGATGCTTTTGAGATTCTGGAAGCCTGCGTTCTTTGTCCCAGACTTTGCGGGGTAAACCGTCTGTCAGGTGAAACCGGCGTATGCAAAACAGGAAAAAACGCGGCGGTTTCCAGTTTCAATCCGCATTTCGGGGAAGAGTCACCGCTGGTCGGAACTCACGGATCCGGAACAATTTTTTTTACCCGCTGCAATCTGCTGTGTATTTTCTGCCAGAATTACGATATCAGCCATGAAGGATACGGCAATGAAGTTTCTGCCGAACAGATTGCAGGGATGATGCTTATGCTGCAACGCTCAGGATGCCATAATATCAATTTTGTCACCCCGAGCCATGTGATCCCGCAGATACTTGCCGCGGTGGAAATCGCCGCGCGAAAAGGGCTTTGTGTGCCGCTGGTTTACAATACCGGCGGCTATGACCGCCCTGAAATTCTGAAACTCCTCGATGGCGTCTTTGATATTTATATGCCGGATTTCAAATTCTGGGACCCGGAAATCGCAAAAGCAGCCTGTGACGCGGAGGATTATCCTGAAGTTGCACGCGATGCCATAATTGAAATGCACCGTCAGGTCGGCGATCTGATCATTGACGAATCCGGTCTTGCCTGCCGCGGTCTTCTGATACGGCATCTGGTTTTACCGCAGGGACTTGCCGGAACCCGTGATATTATGCGATTTATTGCGTCTGAGCTTTCGCCGGACACATATATCAATATCATGCCTCAGTACAGACCCTGCGGCAGAGCCTCTGAAATAAAGGCATTGGCCGGCTTTCCATCCCGGACAGAGTATGAAAACGCGCTGAAGATCGCAAAAGAAGAAGGAATTACGCGGCTTGACAGCGAAAAGCGTGTGTTTGCAATATGCTGATGGCAGGTGGAGTGCAAATCATACTTAATAAAATCGGTAAGTTTTGCACTCCGGATAAAAGCTGTAAGCCTGCTTAAATATAGATTTTCAGAAATTGAATTTCACAAGGCAGCAGGGAGGAGATAATACTTTTTCCTTATATCTCCGACCGATAACGCAGTGAGTTTAATTTCTGAAAGTCTATAGGAGGTGTAAGATGGAATTCAATTATGATCCCTTGAAAACCGTTCAGGCTGCCGCCCTTTTTTTAAAACTGAACAGGCAGCCTATGGAATATATGAAATTGATTAAGCTGCTTTATATCGCAGACCGGACAGCTTTGGACGGTTTGGATGATACGATTACCGGAGACAAATATGTTTCAATGGACCACGGACCGGTTCTGAGCAAAGTATATGATCTGATCAGCCACGGACCCATATATGATAAAAATAATCCATGGTTTGAATATATTTCGCCTCCCCAAAAATATTGCGTTGACTTATGCGCGGATCCGGGAAAAGATGAACTTTGTGAAGAGGAGGAAGAAATTATCGAAGGAGTTTACAAAGCATTCGGTCACATAAATGTTTGGAAATTATCGAATTTAACCCATTTTATCCCTGAATGGCAGGATCCGCACGGAAGCGCTATTCCGATTCGCATTGAGGATATCCTCAGGAATTTGGGAAAAACCGAAGATGACATAAAAGCTGTTCGGAGAGATATCGTTAAAGAAAATTATTTTGATATGCTGCTTGCAAACTGAACGGAGAACTGTAGGAAATGGCAGAGGGCTTGAATGTCGGCGATGTTTTCTTATTGACTACTCCGCCTAACGATAAGCATTTGTTTGTTATTATCGCTCCTGCTCAGAATGGAAAATATCTTTGTGTGAATGTAACCTCCAAGCGTGATAATTCTGACACATCCTGTATTTTACAACAAAGCGATCATCCTTTTGTCAGACATGATTCTGTAATCAATTACAAAAAGGCACGTGAAGTTGATCCTGCTTTAATTCAGAATCAGATTAACAGAGGCAATTGCCAGAAATATCAACCTGTTTCGTCAAAGGTGCTGAACAGAATTCAACAAGGAGGACTGAGTTCGACAAGATTAAAGAATAAATACAAGAATTATCTCAACTCGTTTTTAAACAGCCCCCAGCCGCTTGAATTTTAGCGATACGCTGATGACAGAGGGAGTGCAAATCATACTTAATAAAATCGGTCAGTTTTCCACTCCGGATAAGGTATATCCGGCTAAACAGGATGCTTTATCACATAGAATATTCTCCGGATGCTGAAGATCATCTGCGGCAATTTACTGTCCGGGAGCGCAAAAGAATCTTGGATGCCGTAGATATCCAACTGACACATCAGCCGACTGTAAAAACAGAGAACCGTAAACCGATGCGTCCGAATCCGCTTGCGCTCTGGGAACTTCGTATCGGTGATTTCAGGGTATTTTATGACGTGATTCACCACCCGGAACTATGCGTCTGTATTCGGGCGATAGGTGTCAAAGAACATAATGTGCTTAGAATAGGAAAGAAGGTAATCCGAACATGAGAACTTTAGATATAGGCGAAGCAACAAAGCCGCTGGCAGAGTATGCCAATATAGTTACAAGCGGACCTGTAATCATCACGTCCCGGGGAAAAGCCCTGATGGCTCTTATAAATTTGGAACATACTGATCTTGAATCGCTTTCTCTCAGCACAAATCCGGATTTTATGGAAATTGTCAATCGTTCCAGGGAGCGGCATTCAAAAGAAGGCGGAATATCAGGCGAGGAAATGAGGCGTCGTCTGGGATTGTCCGGTGAATTATGAACCGTCCCAAAAAATCGGATTTACTGTCTCTCCGGGATTCTTCGCTGAACCTCGGAATGATAGCATTTTGCAGACAATTTGGGGGATAGATTCATGAAATTGAGCAACAGGTCAGTTTTGCACTCCGGATAAGGTTTGATGGAAAGAATTTTCGCTATCGGTGATATACACGGATGTTTTGAAAAATTGGTCATCCTGATGGATAAGATTGATATTGACCTTGAGAAAGACACACTTATTTTCATGGGGGATTATATTGACCGGGGACCCGCTTCTTTCGATGTGGTGGCTTATCTGAACGATCTGAGAAAGCGATGTCCCAACGCTTTGTTTTTAAAAGGCAATCATGAAGATATGCTCGGGAAATACCTTTCCGGACCCGACAAAGACACCTATATTGTCAACGGCGGAAAAAATACGCTGGACAGTTATATGAGCCGCAGCCAGCCCGGGGATTCGATTATTCCCCGCGAGCATCTTGACTTTTTCGGATCTCTGCTGCCTTATTACGAGACTAGGGACTACATCTTCGTACATGCAGGATTAAGGGAACACATTCCGCCTGCAATGCAGGAAGAAGACGATCTTCTCTGGATACGCCATGAATTCATTCAGTCTGATTATGATTTCGGAAAACGGGTGATTTTCGGACATACTCCTTTTCTCGAACCCTTTGTCAGAGCAAACAAAATCGGCATTGACACCGGCGCGGTTTACGGAAACAAACTTACCTGTGTCAGACTGCCGGATGTCGAGTTTATATCAGATGTCTGAATTGAAACTGAAAACAGTATGCTGTATTTTCATACTCATCCTTCTGACAGGCACCGCGATAGCCGGAGGCAGACGCGTGGCAGTGAATGTTCCGACCGCGAATGTGCGCTCCGGTCCCGGAACCGAATATAAAGTCCTGTGGAAAGTGGAGAAATATCATCCCTTTGAAGTGCTTGAGACTTCCGGAGCATGGTATCGGTGCCGTGATTTCGAGGGCGATAAGGGATGGGTCAGCAAAGATACTGCCGGCGATTTTCCCGCGGTCATTGTAAAGAAAGACAACTGCAATGTCAGAGAAGGTCCGGGTCCCGGGTTCAAAACAGTATTCACCGTGGAACGCGGGGTATCGTTTAAGGAGTTGAAACGTCAGGGCGATTGGATATTCATCGAATATATTGACGGCGACAAGGGATGGATACATAAAGGGCTGGTCTGGTGAGAAATGAGAATTGAAAAGTGAGAAGTGAGAATTGAAGATTAAAACTGAAAAAAAACAGGCAGTAGTGGGAATAGGATCCGCGCTGGTGGACATTCTTATCCATGCAGACGATGATTTTCTCGAAAAAGCGGGCGTTTCAAAGGGCGGGATGATGTATGTGGATAATGAATTCATTGACCGCCTCGCGCAACAGACCGCCGGAAATGCGGCTACAGTTCCGGGCGGTTCTGCCTGCAATACTGTTATCGGCATCGGAAAACTCGGTGGCGCGGCGCGGTTTGTCGGAAAAATGGGCAAAGACAGGCTGGGAATTTTTTTTGAAACAGACCTGAAACGCCACCATGTAGAGCCGGTATTGCTTACCTCCGATTCGCCTACCGGACGGGTGCTTTCAATTATCACGCCGGATGCCCAGCGGTCAATGCTGACCTATCTCGGTGCGTCTGCGGAACTTCAGCCCGAAGAAATAAATGACAAGTATTTTGAAGATGCGGCAATTGTCCACATCGAGGGATATCTGCTTTTCAACAAAGCCGTGCTTATCGCTGCCGTGGAGGCTGCAAAAAAGGCAGGCTGCATTGTTTCTCTGGACCTTGCCAGTTTTACGGTGGTCGAGGCTGCAAAGGATTTTCTTGAAACTTTGGTCAGGGATTTTGTTGACATTATCATTGCCAATGAGGATGAAGCACGGGTGTTTACCGGCTATGACGATGAGACTGCCGCTATTGAATCTCTGTCGGAAATGGTGGAAATTGCGGTGCTGAAGGTAGGAAAACGCGGAAGTTTTATTTCATCCCGGGGACGTACTGTCAGAGTGGAGCCGAAAACGGGCGGCAGGGAAGCCGTAGATACCACCGGCGCGGGGGATCTGTGGGCAGCCGGATTTCTGTTCGGACTTGTCAGAGGCTTTTCCCTTGAGAAATGCGGCGAAATCGCTTCTGCATGCGGCTACGAAGTCTGTCAGGTGGTGGGAGCGCATATCCCGGAAATCGGGTGGCAGCGGATAAGAAAATTGCTGTTATAACAGCAATTCTCATTTTGACGTAAAGCGGGTTTCAAACCCGCTTTCCTCGTTCCCAAGCCCCGGCTTGGGAACGCATCTGCGCCCGAAGCCCCGGCTTCGGTCCGTCTCCGTCACGGGAAGCCGGGGAACCTCCGCGGCAAGTGCGTTCCCAAGCAGGGGCTTGGGAACGAGAAAAATCCTGTCAATCCTATAATCCTGAAAATCCTGATTCAGACAGTTGTCTGAACCGGGATTTACAGGATTAAAGGATTTTCAGGATTTGTGTTCAGCCTGCACTCATGCCCGGTCAGACAGAAAACCGCCTCAATTCGCTTTTTCAGGGAAATACAAAGATTCTTGAGGGAGGCGATGTCAGAAGTCCGAGAAATTCAGTATATTACACCTCTTACGCCGCAAAAGCGGTTCAGACCCGCGGAAAACCGGCAAATCCCCCAATCCGCTGAACATCATTTTATTCTTGACACCCGTCAGCATAAGGTGATAAAAAATAAGTATCACTAAAAAAACAGTATTTTTCCAGAAAAAGCCGAATCTGTCGGGAGGCAGGGGCGGAAAGTAGCGGGTCCTGTGTGAAAGACAGATATTTCACCCGGACAGAGGAATCATTCAGATTATGAGCCGAAAAAAGTTTTCAGGACGGACATCACTGACAAAAGCGGGACTCAGAAGATTAAAAGATGCCAAAAAGTTACGCGATCATGCAGCCTGGCGCGGTTCCATGTATCTTGCCGGATATTATGTCGAATGCAGGCTTAAAACCCGTCTTATGGAAATGTACAATATCTGGACACTGGAGGAACTCGAAACCAGACTGTCTCAGACGGCGGGAAAATCCGTGAGGGCATTTACACACAGCATTGAAGTACTTATGACGCATACCGGGACTCTGAACCGCATGGATAAAAATGTCCGCCGATCCTTTGTAAAATGTAATCAGTGGAAAACAGACTGGCGTTATGATCCGGATAACGGAACAGAAGAAGAGTGCGAAGCATTTGTCCGGGCGGTTGAAACACTGGGGCGTTTTATTGACAGAAATATGTAGGGCAGGAGGAAATATATGGCTGATGAGCAGATAAAGAAAAAAATAGAATCGCTGCTCCGAAGGGAATTTAACGAAAACTCGACTGTTGATGTTTCGGACGGGTATCAGGACAACATTCATATCGTTGTTGTTTCACGGAAGTTCTCGGGCAGGAGCGAGAACGAAAAACTGGATATGCTCTGGAATCTGCTCGAAACCGGCGGACTCAGCGATTCGGACAGGAACAGAATATCGCTGATAATACCGTACAGTCCCGAAGAACTGAAATAATCATTCTGATGAAAAGCTTTGCTCATGTTTCATCCTGTGGGATTTTTTAAAAAAATACTTGACTTCCCTGAAAATTCAGGTATTTTCACTCACTCACTCACTCACTCACTCACTCACTCACTCACTCACTCACTCA
>DYRK01000994.1 GCA_020718785.1 Desulfatirhabdium butyrativorans
AAGCCGTTTTTTGTCTGTTTCAGCAGAACGGGTTGAAAAATTGTCCGGTAGTGTGCTCTGACTGTACATAAGCGTGATCATTTTTTCCTTGCACACCATCTTTGGCAAGCGCGGCGATTGCTGCCTGAAAGGCAGCGAAATAAGCACGGTTGGCACAGGCATTGTAACAGTCATGCTCAAAACTCAGTTGTGCGATTTTCAGATTTTCTTTTGCTTTGTTCAGAAAGTCTTCTTTCAATTGCCGCATCTCCTCAACATTTAGTACAGATTTCCAGAAATTAATTTCTGGAAATCTTTATATTGCCTGATTCCGGGTAGGCATCACTAGCATATGATAGCCGTAATCCAGTAATATATCCATCGTTTTATCGCAGGCATAGTCGTTCAGTTCCGATTCCCTGTCTTCATCTTCCGGAGCAGTTATTCTTATCCAAAGGCTCTCCGGGTCTTCGGGACTCTCTGATACCCCGATAAATCTGACTTCCGGAAATTTTTCTTTCACGTGATTTACGACTTCTTCTATCAGTTCTTCCTGTTTGAAGTTTATCATGGTTCAATCTCCTTTCCGATTGATCTGAGCATTTCTGTGCTTCTGCGAAGCTGCTTACAGGCATCATTTTTACTCACATGACTGTGTTCATAGTCAGCTTTGTTTCTGAGCAGCTGCATTTTCATAAGACATGACTTCAGTTCAGCCGGATAAATTTTCTGCCTTTTAATCAGCTTTTCACTGAACTCTGCCTGAACCAGCTTGTGATCAAAATTTCCGATTTTCATGCCGGAATTTATAAGAGCGGCGATTGCTGCCTGAAAAGCTGCGAAATAAGCACGGTTGGCACAGGCATTGTAACAGTCATGCTCAAAACTCAGTTGTGCGATTTTCAGATTTTCTTTTGCTTTGTTCAGAAAGTCTTCTTTCAATATGTCTCATCTCCTCAAGTATCTGTAAAATCATGCAAATCTGCGGTTCAAGACTCACATCATGCTGAAGTCAAGTTCTTCTTCGGCTTCTTCTGTTTCGTCTTCATCTTCAATGCCGAATTCGGCAATCTGCTCCAGTCCCGCAAATCCGAAAACACAAGGATATCCGACCAGAACAAACAGTCTGCCTTTGCTTTCCAGAAGAAATGCCGGAGAAGATTCATAGCCTTCGCGGTAGTTGAATGCAAATGTCAGAATTTCTTCGCATTGCTTTACATGCCCGATCAGTTCTTCGGACCCCTCGGAAGGCTCAAGGAGATATACGGCTTCGATCAGATGATCCAGAAATTCTTCCACAGAAACTGTTTTTTCAAGATAAACCGGCTGATCGAAAACGCTGGGCATAAGCACCGCATCTCTTCCGTCTTTATATACGGCTTTCAGCATCTTCTTTTCAACCCAGTTTCCGTTTTTGTCTAATATTCCGAGAGCTTTTCCGCCTTTAGGAATGATAAAAGTTCCTGAAGGATCAATATCTGCCTTGATACATTCTTCTCCGTTTTCATCATAAGCCTCGGATTCTTTCCATCCGTATAATTTTTTTCTGTCTAAGCGGATTACAGAAAACGGATACTCTTTATCTCTTTTGAAAATAAGTTGTTTTCCCATTTCTCACTCCTCATTTCTCACTTCTCA
>DYRK01000995.1 GCA_020718785.1 Desulfatirhabdium butyrativorans
ATTTCAGCACATGTCAAACCCATCTTATAAAATCGGCATTTTGACACTCCGGATTTAGTAAACGTTTTACAAAAAATTCGGAAAGCGCAGATTATGACGCTGGAAAGAATATGCTAATTTGCAACCTTCATGATGTCCAGAACCGTAATGCAGCCGTCGTTATCCAGATCAAAGAAGGGATCATAATCCGAATTCCCGCTGCACTGATTCCATATCGCCGAAACTCTTGCGATATCCGCATCGTCAATTCTGCCGTCGCCGTTGAAATCGTAAATCAGCAATTCCCCGGATTCACTGACAGAAACATCCGGACTGCCGAAGTCAATCACCGTGCTTCCGAGGAAGTCATCTGCTGAGATAACCGTCGTAAAGGTTTCATGCGATCCGACAGTAAAGGGAATTTCCTTTGCTGCGAGTTCGCTATTTCCCTTATAGCCTTTGACTTCGAGATGACACAGTCCGCCCTCTCCGATTGCTCTCAGCACGACCCGGTATTCGCCGGAATCCAATTTCGGGAGAGAGACAATCTGATGCCCGTCAGCGTCCGTTTCAAAGGTTGCGCCCGGAATATTTCCGCCTTCTCTGCCGATGACTCTGCCCTGCGGGTCATAGACAAAGAGATCGGCCGGAGATTTCAGCGTGACCGTGATCCACAGCGTATCCGGATCCGGCGGAGAGACTTCGATGTGCGGAATCACCGGATTCTGCGATTTCCGCCAGTCCTCTTTGAACCCGAGTTCCGGGTTGTCCAGCGTAGGAGCAGACAGAGTGACGCCGGAAAAATGAACAATCAGATCATTGTAATCCCGGTCGCTGCCGGAAGACAGCAGCATGTCTTCATAGACAACCGCATTGCTGAATTCCTCGTCGCCGTCTTTGATTTTTGCGATCTGCCCGAAATACATCTCATGTTCCGGGTTAGATGAGGCAAGAGAGAAAATCGGGCGTTTTGCCGCATCCGTAGTTCCCGGGTTTTGGGCAAGAGCCGTAAAGCTCGCATTCGGAACCAGAACTGTAGCAAAAGTATCTCCGGCTTTCATGCTGCAGGATTTCAGTCCCTTATAGATTCCCTTATTCCGGTTCGGTTCTTTGCCGGAACCCAACTGACCGCTGAAGCGTGCGCCCTGGGTACGATCCGAAATCACAATATAACCCTGTTCGGAATTTGAAAGCACCCGTTTCACGGCTTCGGCTATGAATTCAGGCGAATTGGGAGTGAGAGATTGCATTCCGGCAAGGCTGAAAATGCCGAGTTCTCCTTCGTACATGCCGCCGTCGTAGAGAAAATCAACTTTGACGATACCGTTTTCTACTATGAAAATGCCATCGGTAAAAGTGCCGCAGGCGGTCTTTCCGGTATTTCCGCCCACGCAGTTGCCGCAACTGTCAACAGAAGCCGTGCCGCCCCAGTCGCCGTTGCAGTCCTGTCCGCAGGCGGTCTTTCCGGTATTTCCGCCCACGCAGTTGCCGCAACTGTCAACAGAAGCCGTGCCGCCCCAGTCGCCGTTGCAGTCCTGGCCGCAGGCGACTTTTCCGGTATTTCCGCCCACGCATTCGCCGCTACAGTCCTGAAAAGCGACTTCAACAGTATCGCTTGCCACCGCCACAACGCCGTC
>DYRK01000996.1 GCA_020718785.1 Desulfatirhabdium butyrativorans
CCGGGGAACCTCCCCGGCAAGTGCGTTCCCAAGCCGGGGCTTGGGAACGAGAAATCAATTCTCAATTTTCGGTTTTTAATTCTCACTTCCTGCATAAAGCGTCAATGGGGTGGAAAGAGTATTTTTTTTAAGTGAGAATTGAAAAGTGAGAAGTGAGAAGTGAAGAAGGCTTTTCAATTCTCAATTCCAAATTTTTTCCGCGGCTCTCAGTTTCGCGCTTCGGGACATAGGATTTACTGCAATTTCCGCATCCGACGGAGTTTGGGCTTTTTTTGTCAGCACGCGCAAAGTTTTTTTTCCGCCGCATACACACAGCGGAAAATTGCGCGGACAGACACATCCTTTTTCCGATGCCTTCAGATGATGTTTCACAATCCGGTCCTCAAGGGAATGAAATGACAGCACACAGATACGTCCTCCGGGGTTCAGAAGATTCACGGCAATTTTCATGAAAGTGTCTATGCTTTCCAGTTCCCTGTTTACCGCGATTCTCAATCCCTGAAAAACCCGGGTGGCCGGATGAATCCGATATTTGACGGACTTGGGAACCGCCTCGCAGACAATCCTTGCCAGTTCGGCAGACGATTGAATCGCTTCCTTTTCGCGGCGGCTCACAATTTTCTGCGCGATACGCCGTGACCATCGCTCCTCTCCGTATTCCCTGAAAATTTTTTCAAGTTCCCCGGCATCGCAGCCGTTAATCAGGTCCTCGGCTTTAATATCCGACAATATGTTCATCCGCATATCCAGCGGCTCATCCCTTTTGAAGCTGAACCCGCGTCTGCCTGATTCCAACTGATGAAGAGAGAGTCCGAGATCAAGAAGAATCCCGTCCGCACCCGCGATATTCAATTGTGAAAGAACTTCCGGAAGTTGTACAAAATTGCCGTGAAAAAGACGGATATTCGCTGCGTAAGGATTCAGCACGGTTTCGGCATTATGTATCGCGTCCATGTCCTGATCCATGCCGATCAGGAATCCGTCCGGCATGATTTTTTCCAGAATTGCCCGGGCATGTCCTGAACCCCCGAGCGTGCAGTCCGCATATATTTTTCCCGGTCTGCAATTCAAATAAGCCATAGCCTCGTTCAGCATGACAGGGATGTGACGGTATGAGGGCATGACAGTATCCCTAATTTAATTGTTTTTACATATTTCCGGAAATCGAATTTCACTGCTTTGCCGGAGGTATTCGGAAAAAGTATTATCTCCTCCCGGCAGCCTTGCGGAATTCGTTTTCTGAAAATCTGTATATGAGTAAAAATACATTTTTTCAAAACTGTCAAGGGAAAACAGGGCTTCAGGCATGAAACTTTCCGATGCCGTGTTTTATTTTTCTTTACCGGTCTTCTGAAACAGGCTTTAATTTTAAGATTTGACAGGTGTTTAAAAGTTGTAAAATCTTATCTTGACTCTTATACGCAGTTCAGAATAAAATTATAGGCAGATTCAGCAGATCGGAAGTTTTCCCGAAATGCTCGCCTGGGATTGACAAATCCCGGGCATTTCCGGCGCCGAAAGATAAAAATGACCGTCAATCCGCCGGGAGCGGCCCGGGAGCATTTTTTTCTCGTTCCCAAGCCCCGGCTTGGGAACGCATCTGCGCCCGAAGCCCC
>DYRK01000997.1 GCA_020718785.1 Desulfatirhabdium butyrativorans
TTCCTCATATAAAAATAAAGCACAAAGCACAGGCGATGTTCGGAGAAAAGTCTTGTCCGAAGGAGAGGTATCAACCTTCCGCGTCATTTTCAAACGAAACACCCCTACGGAATTGATCTTCACCAGCCATCCTAACAGTCCAAATGGAATAGGATTTTAACTTTCTACACACCGTGTCTGCCGCACCAGTGAAGGGGGAGGAATTGAAAATTGAAAAAGTGGAGAAATCGGAAGCGAATTTCGAGAACGGGGGAAAACATTAGCCGCAAAAGAACACAAGGAACACAAAGAGGAAAAAGTGGTGAGAGAAAAAGGGATGGTTAGGCGCTGCGCGTGACTCTGGATTCTGACTCCTGAATACTGACTCCTGAATTCTGCTGGTTTTTTTTGGCGGTGGATGGAACTGGTTGAGGGAGATGGGGTTGCGATGCAAGGGCGGGAAGTCGTGCCTTCCCGTCCAGAGCGGAATCATGCTTCCGCACTCCAAGGAGCTTTGCTGCCCAAGAGGAAAGGAACGGGAGACATCAAAATCGTTCCATCTACCCCAGTCGATGCTCGTGCAATGCCTCGTTGGTAGTATCGAATAAGGCATCGCCTAAAACAGGCACTTCCGCAGCTCTGCGAACCAAAATCACCCTGTTATATAAGTTCGAACAGCCGTTGCAATTGACAATAACGGATAGGTTTTGATGATGCAATATTTAAAAAAGCGAAATTGTTCTCCGTAACATTCCATGATAATTTTTCCTTCCATAGAAAATGACAGCATCTCAGTATGCAACGGAATACAAGGAGTAAAAGATTTTTTAGAAAATCTCAACCACATATCTTCCGCATAATCATCTTTCCTGAAAGAATAGCAACTTTTTCTATCGGCAAATGCAAGAATATCCTGCGTGGAACGATCTTTTACATTTTCGAGCACGGTCATGACATCCTTTTTGTCTTTTGATATTCTCGGCAATAAATCTGTCAATAGCAGAGGCAATTCCTTTTCAAAAACCGATTCTTTAATTACCCAATGATAATACCGATCATCCATGCTTTTGTCATAAATTTCCATAGAAAAAAGATACTCTTGTTCAAGCACTTCTTCAACATCTGCAATGGAAATTTTTTCCTTTTCAGCTTTCTCCTTAGATAAAGAAAAAGCGTAAACCAAGCCTGTCGATAAATATTGCCCCATAAATTTTAATTTTTAATAATTCGCAACTCCTCAGGTTGCATCAAAACGGAAGTTTTTGCTATCGGAAAATGTTGCCGGAAAATCGCTCATAAAGCAAGCGAAAAATAATTTCAGAACTCCCTGAATCCGTGAGCTAACGGCTGTGAATCTCTGCAATCAATTGGGCTGCAAAGGCTTGGAAGATACCTTTTCAGCACCAACGGTGCGCAATGGGATAGCCTAGGGCATCGCCCTAGGAATTGGAATCACCCGAAACGCAAGCCCTGAAAGGGCGCATTAAGACTTGAAAAAAACAAATTCTGGATGCGGCTTCGGCAATTGTATTTGATTGAATGCGTTCTATTTGCGGGAGATTCGGTCGCCCCTTCAGGGCTTGGCGTATTTTCTTGAACCATTCCCACGGCGTTGCCCTGGGCTGTCTCAGTGCGC
>DYRK01000266.1:0-3325 GCA_020718785.1 Desulfatirhabdium butyrativorans
TGCCGGAAACCTTTGACCTTCTGAAGATAATCCTTATTTCCGACAATGTCTAATATATTTAAGAAAAATCAGCAGATTCTGAAAGCAGCCGGAAAATTGCCGCCGGATTCGGAATCAGAAATCCTCGGGTATCCGAATATTAAGGATAAGGATAAAACCTGGGGATATTGTTGCCCGGTCGGTTTATAGCGAAAAAAACTTGACAAAAGAAATAAAGACCGATATCGTCATTCAAAATGATAGGGGCGTTCGACACTGAAATCACAAGTCAAGGATGTACCGAACAGCAAAGGCTTGATATTCCATCGTTTTTTTAGAATATTCGGCAGTCTTTGCATAAGAAAGGGTAAAAACATGAAAGCGTTAAAGCGGGTAATTACCGCCGCGGCGATGGTACTGAGTCTGACAGCGGCAGTATATGCAGGAAAGGTGACTTACACCTATGACAATGCAGGCCGTCTGACCGGAGCAGTGTATGACAACGGGAAGGAGATTGCCTATACCTACGACAACGCGGGAAATCTGCTGTCCGAGGAGATCAGCCCGATGACGCCGGGGGATGTTTTTCCGGATGACACGCTGAATCTGAAAGATGTGATTACAGCATTGCAGGTGATTTCCGGATTGGCTTCGGAAACTGTCTCGCTAAGCGGAGATGTGAACGAAGACGGAAAAATCGGACTGGCGGAGGCAATTTACGGGCTGCAACAGGCCGGAGAACAGAAAGATCAGTAATCATGGAGGGTTATCAATATGTTTTTCAGGAATAAAAGATCGGGTCTTTTCCTCTTGCTGACGGTATTGGCAGCGGCGATAATCCCGGCCGCCGCCTGCGCGAGCGGAAACTATGAAACCCATGAGACATCAACAGGAATCGAATACGGAGACCCGGTTTTGATGAACTCGGGGTCTTACGGCTTTTCTTTGCCGCTGGTATCTTTCGAGGGACCGCTTCCTTTGGAATGGAATCTGAGCTACCGCACGGACAATTACGAGTGGATGGGCTTTGCCATACCAATGCAAAGTCTGGTCCGCCATACGGCTGTTGCAAAGTCTGGTCCGCCATACGGCTGTTCCTGTTGCGGAACTCGCCGGTATGGACGGAGATGAACTGACTATTGAGACCATGCGCGCCGGAGAACTGGTCTGCTTCAAAGGCACGACTCTCCTCGGAACGCCCTCGATACCTTATCAGCTCAAACAGACCGCTGCTTTCCATTATCTTTTGGACCCCTTTGATCAGAAAGTGTATATTTTTCAAAGAAGTGCGGAACTCATTCAGCCGATTGCGGCATATATGGACCGAAACGGCAATTGCTGGAAATACGCTTATAACGGCGACACTTGGGTACACGCTGAAGACGGACTGGGGCGATTTTTCGAATTCGACAACAATACGTTTACGGATTTCGCCGGAAGAACCGTAAGTTATGTGTGGTCTGGCAAAGAACTCCGCTCTGTGACCGACCAGATGGGCAACACCACGAATTTCTCATATTCCGACGGTTTTATCTCACAGATAAAACATCCTATGGGCAATACTCCTTATACGCAGACTTATATCGAAGCATCTCTGAACGGCGAAAAAACATGGCGTGTGGCTTCTCAGACCGACGCGGAGGGAAATAAAACCGCTTTCCAATATGATACGGCTGCAAATAAGGTTACTGTGACTCAGCCGGATCTGTCGAAGCTGGTGTATGAACATCAAAGCAATACCGGCGCGCCCAAATCATTCACAGATGCTCTCGGCAACCGTTCGGAGTTTGCCTCTGCAAAGATGAACCGCGTCACATCGTTCAAAGACCGCCGCGGCAATACAAGCCTGCTGGACTATCATTCCACCGGCAGGATAGTTTCCATTACCAATGCCAAAGGCGATAAGGTCACCTATACTTATACCCCCAAAGATCAGACCCTGACCAATCCGATCAGCGGGGAGACTGTCAGTTTCACTTTTCATGACATGACCCGTATTGACTGGCCCGACGGATCAAGCGAAGAGTTCAGCTATGATGACAAAGGGAATGCTGTGCAGTGGAAAAATCGGGCAGGTCATATCTGGAAATCCGAATACAATGAACGCGGGCAGACGGTCAAAACGACCAATCCCGCGGGCGGAACCGTCGAATACACCTATAATGCAGACGGAACTCCGGCTTCGAAAAAGGATTCGGATAAGACTTCCCCTGAAAGCTATGAATATGACAAGTACAAAAGACTTGTCAAACTGAAGCATCCAGACGGAAAATCCGTTACGATTGCCTACAACGATAACGATCAGATTGTTTCTGTCAGCGATGAACTGAATCACAGCCATTCTTATTCTTATGACAAGAACGGCAATCTGACCGAAATAAGCGATCCTGCCGGAAATAAGACCAAATACAAGTATGACGACATGGATCGTCTGGTGAAGATCACGAACAGGCTCGGAAAGGTTTTCAATCTGGCTTATGATTCTATGGGGCGTCTGAAATCGCTTCAGGATCCGAACAATCTCAAAGCCGAATTCGATTATAACGGCCTCGATCTCGTAAAGCAGATCAAATCAGTCGGAAAAACATGGGCTTATGCTTATGACAACGAGGGGACTCTGACATCTTCGACCGATCCCGAGGGATACGGTCCCGCATATACCTACGACAAGCTCGGAGAAATCGTCGAGATGCGGGATGCCACGGGAAAAAGCGTGAAACTGACGCGGGACAAGATGAACCGGATCACTTCTGTCAGCGACCGGCTGAACCGTACAACAAAATTCGGGTACGATCTCAGAGGACTTATAACATCTGTCGAAATGCCGCAGGTAGGCAAGGCGGCTTACACCTTGAACTCGCTGGGAACTGTCACTCAGATTCAGGATTTGAACGCCAATGTGTGGAAAATGGATTATACCCTCATGGGAAGGCTCAAAAGCGTTGAGGATCCGCTCGGAAACACAAGTCAATACGATGCGGATTCGAGAGGGCGGATATACAAGACGACTTTTCCCGACGGCAACACAATGACTCAGACCTACGATGACGCGGGAAATCTCAGCCGAAGTCTGTATTCCGACGGACCCGATCTGAATTTCACATATAATGTTTCGGACCAGCTTGTTTCCGCAGACAAGCTGAGTCTGACTTGGGATTCTGAAGGACGAGTCACCCGGACAGGAAACGACGGCGTGAATTTCGACGCGGCTTACGATGACGGCGGAAGACTCAAGACTCTTGCTTACAATAATAATGCGCTGACTGTTACTTACGCCTACGACTCTGAAACCGGACTTCTCAGCAGCGTAAACGACACTCTCACCGGCGCATCGGTCGCTTTCGAG
>DYRK01000266.1:3425-7852 GCA_020718785.1 Desulfatirhabdium butyrativorans
CAAATTCGAATACGAGATCAAGTACTGGGAGACTGAAGAAGGAGAGCAGACTGAGCCTTTTCGTAGTATCAAGCCGGATACCCCTCCTCCGTCCAAAAATGGTGGAAAATGGAAAAAAGTCGGCAAAGAAATCCTCAAAGGTCAGATAGAGGATAAGTTGATAGAAAAATTTGGAGGAATAGGGGAAAAGAAAGTCGAAGAAAAGCTGGCTAAAGGAATGGAGAAGGCTTTTGTAAATAAGTACGGAGAAAAGCTCGGAAAAGAACTTGCCGGGAAAGCTGCCGGTAAAATTGTTAAAGGTCTTCTTGCGAAGGTGGCTGTTGTAACTACTTTATATGACGGGGCGATGTCCGCCAAGCAGCTTTGGGATTGGGCAAATATGGATCCGACAGAGCGAGGTCATGCGATGTCGCAGGAACTCTCTTCCCAGCTTGTTGAAGCTTTCGAACAGTCTTCGACAACCGGAAGAGATGTGGTGAGAGCCGTAGGCAGGTGGGTAAGCTGGATTGTGAGAGATTGACGTGCAATATGTCCGGAGCGCCGAACTTACAGTTCGGCACTCCGGAAATGCAGGGTTTGCCTGCGTCTCAGATGTATGTTTTCCGGATATCTGCCACAACCGATTCTACAAGATTTCGTATTTCCGAAAGCCGCTGTTCCGACATGGCTTCGAATCGCAGCACAAGCACCGGCTGGGTATTGGATGCCCGCACCAATCCCCAGCCGTCGTCGAACAGCACCCGCACGCCGTCAATCGTAATCACCTTATAGCGTTTCTCGAAATATCTGCTCACTTTTTCTACCACGCCGAATTTGATCTCATCCGGACATTCCACGCGTATTTCCGGAGTGCTGTAAGTTTTCGGGACATCGGAGAGCAGTTCCGACAAGGGCTTTCCCGTATCTGACAGGATTTCAAGGAGACGGCAGGAGGCATATATTGCATCGTCATATCCGAGATAGCGGTCTGCGAAAAAGATATGACCGCTCATTTCTCCTGCCAGTTCCGCTTTCTCTTCTTTCATTTTCTGCTTAATCAGAGAATGCCCGGTCCGCCACATCACAGCCCTGCCGCCGTGCTTTTCGATATCGTCATACATGGTCTTCGAACATTTGACTTCGGAGATAAAGGTCGCTCCCGGCTTTCTGGACAGAATCTCACGGGCAAAAATAATGATAATTTTGTCGCCGAAAACAATCTCTCCCTTCTCGTTTACTACGCCGATACGGTCCCCGTCGCCGTCATAACCGATGCCGATATCCAATTTCTTTTCTTTGACTACTGCGATAATATCCTGCATATTCTTCAATACCGTAGGATCGGCTTCGTGATTCGGGAAAGTTCCGTCCATTTCGCAGTACAGATCATGTACCTCACACCCGAGCTGTCTCAATATGGGAAGTGCTACTACCCCGGCAGTTCCGTTTCCAGCGTCCACAGCGATTCGGAGGTTCCGCCGGAGCTTGATATTTTCCGTTATAAATGTCTGATATGCCGGAATAACGTCATGGCTTTTCCGGGAACCTTTTCCTGAGACAAAGGCATCTGATTCGATAATGCCCCGTATTTTCTGAAGGTCTTTGCCGTGAACCGAATCCGATCCCTTGCAAATCTTGAATCCGTTGTATTCTTTGGGATTATGACTTGCCGTGACCATGACTCCGCCTTCCTGCCCGAGATGTTTGATGGAAAAATACAGCACGGGTGTAGGACAGACTCCGATATCGGTAATATCGCATCCGGCTGACATCAGACCCTCAATGATTTTTCCTGCATATAAATCCGATGTGACCCGGCAATCCCGGCCCACAGTCAGTTTCGTGCAGCCCTGCTGTTTTAAAAATGTGGCAATACCCTTTCCGATCAGCAACACTTCGGAGTCTGTCATATCTTTTCCCGCGATGCCCCGAATATCATATTCTCTGAAAATTCCCGGATTCATAAAATTCTCCTTTCAATTATCAGTTGCAGGTTGCAGGTGACAAGTTGCAAGTGGCAAGTTAGCTAACCTGCAACCTGCAACCTGTCACCTGTTACCTGTCACCTGCAACCTGTCACCTGTCTGAATTGTTTAAATGCCTGTTCCATCTCTCCGATCAATGAAGATATTCTCTGAAAATTCTTTTCTTTTGCTGCAATTTCTGTTTCGCAGGCAATCTTCTGCATAAGACATGCCGAAATATTCGCTGCCATTCCTTTGATAGTATGGGCTTCCAGTTCTGCTGTTTCAGCATTTCTTTCATTCAAAGCAGCCTTTAAGTTTTTAATCCGTTCCGGAATGACTTGTATAAACATTTCAATCAGTTCCTTGCAGAATGACTCGTCACCGCTCAGGCGGTATGACAGGTCTTCCCTGTCAAAAATTTCCCTTGAGTTCTGCGAGTCCGAAGCCGAAAGCCCGCTCTCAGTTTCAGTCTTACGGTTTGAAAACTGTCTCTGAATAGCTGCCAAAAGTTCGCGGGGTTCAATTGGTTTGGCTACATAATCGTTCATCCCTGCTTTAAGATAATTTTCCCGATCCCCTTTCATGGCATGGGCGGTCATGGCGATGATGGGTACGAGGTGAGAGGTACGAGGTGAGAGGTGAGAGACTCTCACCTCTGACCCCGGACCTCGAACCCCGGACCTGATCATTTTTGTGGCTTCGATTCCTCCCATTTCCGGCATCTGGATATCCATCAGCACAAGATCATAAGCAGCGGTTCCGAGCATTTCCAATGCCTGCCTGCCGTTATCCGCCGTGTCCGCAGAGAAACCGAGATTTTTCAGAATCGCCAGTGCCACTTTCTGATTCATGATATTGTCTTCTGCCAGAAGGATTCGGATCGGGGTAAGAGGCGAGAGGTCAGAGGTCAGGGGTTCTTTCACCTCTGACCCCTCACCCCTCACCTCTGACCTCTTCCCGAATTCTGCCGTAAACCAGAATGTGCTGCCGATTCCTTCTTTGCTTTCAACGCCGATCTCTCCGCCCATCATTTCCGCCAACTGCTTTGAAATAGCCAGCCCCAGCCCGGTGCCGCCGTATCTGCGGGTTGTAGAGGCATCTGCCTGTGAAAAAGATTTGAACAGACGGTCTTTAAGATTTTCCGGAATGCCTATGCCGGTATCTGTGACTGTAAAACGTAGCATCAGCGACCGACCATTATGATTTATAAGATTCGGCGGGTCAGACATTTCTGTCTGACCTTTATCATGAACAGGCAAAAATGCCTGTTCTGCCGTAAAAAAATTATAAGTCTTTAAGGTCGCTCGCTTAGTATTACGATCACTTTCTTTTTCCAAAGAAATACAAAGTCTCACCTCTCCTTTTTCCGTGAATTTGACTGCATTGTTTATCAGATTGATAAGAATCTGACGCAGCCTTACTGCGTCTCCTATGAGATATTCCGGAACATCGGCGGCGATCTCTCTCATCAGTCCGAGACCTTTTTCCTTTGCTTTGACTCCCGATATGCTGATGACTTCCTCAATGGTACGGATGAGATTGAAATCGAGAATTTCCAATTCTAATTTTCCGGCTTCGATTTTGGAAAAATCGAGGATATCGTTTAGCAGCGAAAGCAGCATCCGGGAAGACGAAAAAACTGTTTCCGCGTATTCCCGCTGCTTCGGATTCAGTTCCGTATCTGTCAGCAGTCTCGCCATATTGACGACTGCATTCATAGGAGTCCGGATTTCATGACTCATATTGGCTAAAAATTCGCTTTTTGCAGTATTTGCACTTTCAGCCCGCTTCTTTGCAATTTTCAGTTCTTTGACAACATTTCTTATTTTTTTACGAATCCGTTCCCGATCTGTGACATCATGGATAATGGAAAAGAGCAGTTTTTCATTGTTCACCCTTACCGGAGAAGAATGGACTTCCACAGTCCGTATTTTTCCGTTTTTCAGGCGATGTGTAAATATAAAGGCATTTTCCCTGCCGGCTTTTGCATTCTGCATTTTTTCATAAATCTGATCAGGAGGCATGATATTAATGTCGCTTTTTCTCAAGGACAGAAATTCATTCAAAGAATAGCCGTAAAACAGAGAGGCAGAACGGTTGGCATTCATAATCTTTCCTGATTCGGGTTCGATCAGAAGCATAGCCGCACTGTGACTTTCAAACATTTCCCGAAAACGGGCTTCGCTCGCACGCAATGCGGATTCTGTCTGTTTTCTCACGGCAATTTCGTTTTGCAGATCAGAGTTTTTTTCCTCGAGATGTTTTTTCAGCCTCTGAATATTCAGATGAGTAGTAATGCGGGCAAAAACTTCCTCATGCTGAAAGGGCTTGGTGATGTAGTCAACTCCCCCGACTTCGAAGCCTTTGACTTTGTCAACTGCTTCGGAGAGCGCGCTCACAAAAAGAACAGGAATGTCTGCTGTTTCCCTGTCCGACTTCAAGCGGCGGCAGGTCTCAAAGCCGTCAATGTCCGGCATGAGA
>DYRK01000267.1:0-5235 GCA_020718785.1 Desulfatirhabdium butyrativorans
CTCGATTTATTTTTTTCTCGTTCCCAAGCCCCAGCTTTTTCCTCGTTCCCAAGCCCCAGCTTGGGAACGCACTTGCCGGGGAAGCTCCGGCTTCCCGTGACGGGAGACGCCCGAAGCCGGGGCTTCGGGCGCAGATGCGTTCCCAAGCTGGGGCTTGGGAACGAGAAAATGTAATTATATATAGGACTTAGGCACTCGATTTATTTTTTTCTCGTTCCCAAGCCCCAGCTTGGGGAACGCACTTGCCGGGGAAGCCCCGGCTTCCCGTGACGAGAGACGCCCGAAGCCCCGGCTTCGGGCGCAGATGCGTTCCCAGGCTGGGGCTTGGGAACGAGAAAAGTCGTTTTGCAGAAAATTCGGAAAGCGCAAATTATGACGGTGGCTAGAATATTTATCGGGTTCGGAAAATCGGGCTTTTTTTTAAAAAAAAGGCTTTGTGAAAAATTGACAATGCCGAACTCAAATCTTATACTCAGCAGATTGAAAAGTTCGCAGTCCCGACTTCAGGCGGACTGTCTCGAAATAAAGCCGCTGATACTGTAAGGTTGCGAAAAGACAGAACTGAAAACCATCCGAACAAAGAATTTTATGTCTGAGCCTGTTGAAACAGTTGAGCATACACCGGAGGAAGGGATGCCTTCGCTGAATCACAGCTATGTCTGTGCCCGGCTGATGCGTCAGCTTTTGCAGGATGAAAGGCTTCAGCCGCTCCCTGAACTGACATTGGATGTTGGAAACGGAATCACTCCTGATATTTCTGTTTTTCCGAAAGAAAAAATCCGCCCTGATTTTTTCGAAGACATATTGAAATTTCAGGAACTGCCTGTTCTGGCTATTGAGGTTATTTCATCAAGTCAGAATATCCATGCAATCCTTGAAAAATCCAAACTGCTGGTCAATTCAGGAGTAAAAACCGTGTGGACAGTCGAACCTTACGGAAGAAGCATTTTTGTCATTGACAGACATGGAAAAAAGCTCTTTCACGAAGGAACAATCGTCAGTGAGGGAATAACAGTTGATTTCTCTGAAGTTTTCAGCACTTGAGAGGGGAACGGAATATATGGGAAAACACTTCCCGTCCCTTCAGAAGGAAAATAAGGATTTACGATTTTTCATATTTTTCAATAAGATAACGTGATCCGGAGTGCCGTATTTCCTGTATTGCTCAGGGGTTCTGTATTCCGGATTTTATAATTTCCGAACAGAATCAAAAACTTCCCGTATTTTTCAACAGCCCTTGTTTTTAGGTAACGGAGGCTCCTCCGGGTGGCGCCCTTTATTCCGGAAGATAAAATTTCAGATATCAGGAATGCTGCCGATATTGTTGAGATTGTTTCAGAGACTGTGCGTCTGAAAAAGGCAGGAAAAGACTATATCGGACTCTGTCCTTTTCATTCCGAAAAAACCCCGTCCTTTACTGTAAGCCCTGAAAAACAGATATTTTACTGCTTCGGCTGTCATACAGGCGGAAATGTCTTCAGCTTTCTCATGAAACAGGAGGACCTTTCGTTTCCCGAAGCATTGCGGAGTCTTGCCGCCAGATACGGCATTGAGATTCCGACACAGCATCTTTCTCCGGAACAGCAGCAGCAGACGGATGAGCGCGAAAGTCTTTTTGCAGTAAACCGCCATGCTGCGGAATATTTCCATGATGTTTTATTGAATTCTCCGGCTGGTGAAAAGGCAAGGGCATATCTGGAAAAACGGGGTATTCCCGAAGACATCGTCCGTACATTCAGAATCGGATATGATCCCTGGGGCAGAGAGAATTTCACAGCATGGTGCGAAGCAAAAAAAATATGCCCGGCAGCAGAAAAAGCAGGACTGATTGTCGCCAAAGACGGGCGGTTTTACGACCGTTTCTGGGACAGGATTGTATTTCCGATTTCAGATATCAGAAACCGGGTGATCGGTTTCGGCGGCAGGGTGCTGGACGATGCAAATCCCAAACGTCCCAAATACCTGAATTCCCCGGACACTCCTCTGTATAACAAAAGCAGGTCCCTCTACGGTCTGAATATTGCAAAACAGAAATGCAGAGAGAGCCGGACAGTTTATATTGCAGAGGGATATCTCGATCTTGCGGCACTTCACCGCTGCGGCATCGGAAATTCTGTTGCCACGCTCGGAACCGCGCTGACCCGCGATCACCTTATGATGCTCAGGGGATTCGCGGATAAGATCATACTGGTTTATGATTCGGATGAAGCCGGTATTGCCGCGGCACGGCGGACCGGAGATCTGTTTCGGAAAGAAGAAACCGACGCGTATATACTTGTGCTGGAACCCGCAGGACATGATCCGGATTCCTATCTTTCCGAATTCGGCGCGGATGCCTTTCTCAGCGCGGCTTCCCGCGCACGCAGCGTCATTTCCTTTCTTACCGACCTTGCCGTAAAAAAGCACGGGCTTTCCACAGAAGGAAAAATCCGTATTATTTCGGAAATGACAGAACCGCTGGCAGCGATCACAGACAATGTGGCAAGGTCATTGTATGTCCGGGACCTTGCCGAAAGAGTGGCGGTGGATGAAATCGAGATTCTGAATAAAATCAATGCAGTCTCTTCTGTCAGCTACGATGATTTCTCCGGCGGTCCGGCAGACCGTTTTCAGGTCCGCGGCTGCAAACTTGAACGCAAAATCATTGCAATGATGCTTCAGTTCCCGCAGATACTGCCTGAAATCCGTCAGCGCAACATCATGGAATATTTTGAAAACACGATGCTTCAATCCCTGGGACAGACGATTCTGAAACACGGAAATATGCAGGATTCCGAGGGTCATCTCTCGGATATTATGAACTTTTTTACTGATAACAGACTGAAAAATATTGCAGCATCGCTGGCAATAGAAAAGGATTCATGGACCCGGGAAGCCTGTCTGACACTGATTGCCCAATTCGAATCCGGAATAATCCGTGATGAAAACAAATTGCTGCAGAAAGAGATAAAGGCTGCCGAAGAGGGAGGCGACGATGAACTGGTGGTGGAACTGCTGAGAAAAAAACAGATTCGCGCCAGAGAAAGGCAATCAAGAACCTGTATAACATAGGAGGACTCTGAACGATATGACAAAAAAATCCGCTGCAAGACTGAAACCCGTGGATATTGACAAAACCGCACTGAGGGAACTGATTTCAAAAGGGAAAGAACAGGGCTATCTGTCTTATGAAGAAATCAACGGAGTGCTTCCCGATGATATGCTGTCTCCGGATCAGATTGATGAAACCCTTATCCTGTTTGACGACCTTAATATAGAAATTGTTGATGAAAAAAAGCGGAAAGTGGCGGATAGGATGAAAAAGGGCGAAGACAGACTGGGCGACGATGCTATGGCAGCAGAACCCGGCGCTGTCACGGACCCTGTCAAGATGTACCTGCGCGAGATGGGATTGGTCAACCTGCTGAATCGGGAAGAGGAAGTCGAAATTGCCAAAAAAATAGAAGCAGGAGAACAGGAGGTGCTGAAATCTCTCTTAGATACCATTACGGGCGCGGAGTGCATTCTGGATCTCGGGGGACATATCGAACAGGGCGCGCTGCGTCCCAAGCATGTTTTAAGGGATATTGACGAGGGCGATACTTATGTGGACGAAGCGGTCCAGATCAACAATTTTTTAAACACCATCCGTTCCATCCGGCAGCTTTATGAAGAAAACCGGGAGCATAGAGAAAAACTTTTTTCAAAGACCGATACGGACCCGGACGAATCCCGCAAACTGAAACGATATATTTCGCGCAGGAACAATAAAATTTTCGAACTCCTCAAAGACTGGCGTCTGGAAAGCGGGGTTGTCGAGCGGATTGAAAAGAAAATCCGTGATCAGATCAACTGGTTTGAATTCATGAACAAAAAACTTCTGACCTGCGCGGATAAATTCGGATGTTCGGTTTCGGAGATGTGTTCCTATCTGGATACGGAAGATATTTTTGCACAATGGCTGGGTTCGCGCTGTGAGAATCTGTCCAAAGAGGATATGATGATTCTCTATGCAGAGATCAGAACCACCCGCGACACGGTACTGGAAAAAGAATTTCTGATCAAAGCCAATTGCCGCACATTGAAGCGCGTGATGTCAGGGGTTGATGAAGGGCATTACAAAGCCAAAACCGCTAAAAGCGAGCTGATCCGCGCCAATCTTCGGCTGGTGGTCTCCATTGCCAAGAAATATACCAACAGGGGACTTCAGTTTCTGGACCTGATTCAGGAAGGGAATATCGGACTGATGAAAGCTGTTGACAAATTCGAGTACCGCCGCGGATACAAATTCAGCACTTATGCCACGTGGTGGATACGTCAGGCAATCACCCGTGCCATCGCGGATCAGGCACGTACCATCCGGATTCCTGTACACATGATCGAAACCATCAACAAGCTGATCCGTACCTCGCGTTATCTGGTGCAGGAACTGGGGCGGGAACCCTCGCCCGAAGAGATTGCCGAAAAAATGGAAATCCCTTTGGACAAAGTCCGCAAAGTCCTTAAAATTGCCAGAGAGCCGATTTCTCTGGAAACCCCTATCGGCGAGGAAGAAGACAGCCATCTGGGCGATTTCATTGAGGACAAAAAATTCATGCTGCCTTCGGATGCCGCGATCAGCTTGAATCTTGCCGAACAGACACGGAAAGTCCTTGCGACCCTGACCCCGCGGGAAGAAAAAGTGCTGCGGATGCGTTTCGGCATCGGGGAAAAAGCCGACCATACCCTTGAAGAAGTGGGGCAGGATTTTGCGGTGACGCGTGAACGCATCCGGCAGATCGAGGCTAAGGCATTGAGAAAACTCAGACATCCCACCCGAAGCCGGAAATTGAAAAGTTTTCTCGATTATTAAGCAGGTAAGTCTTGACAAAATGTTTTTCAGGGGTTAATGATTAATAAATCAGCGTCACGCGTGTTGTAAGGGGGCCCATAGCTCAGCTGGAAGAGCCACCGGCTCATAACCGGTAGGTCCTTGGTTCGAACCCAAGTGGGCCCATCATTAAACGATTTGGAAAATCTTTTTACAGGGAATGTCCGGTAAACGATTTGAAAAATCGTTTTACATGGGAATCTTTTTACAGGGAATGTCCGATATCCTGAAGCATGAAATAAAAGACAAGCAGAATCTGTCTGCACATAGCGAAAGAAACCAGGTTTTCCCGGAAAACTTGGTTTCTTTTTTTATAACATGCTGATATCGGACATGATATGGATGCAATGACAAAGGACGTGATATGGCTGCGACCGTAGCAGATA
>DYRK01000267.1:5335-7844 GCA_020718785.1 Desulfatirhabdium butyrativorans
ACATGATATGGATGCAATGACAAAGGACGTGATATGGCTGCGACCGTAGCAGATATCATCAGGGTTATGGAAAGTCTTGCGCCCTCTTCGCTTGCCGAAGACTGGGACAACCCCGGATTGCAGGTAGGACACAGAAATCAGCCGGTCCGAACTGTGACCGTCGCGCTGGACCCCCTCCCGGAAGTTGTGGCTGCTGCATGTGAACAGAAAAGCGATCTTTTAATCACCCATCACCCTCTGATATTCAATCCTCTGAAATCTCTTGACCTGAATACGCCTGCGGGAGCGGTCATTCAAAAGGCATTGCAGCACGGGCTGGCAATATTTTCGGCTCATACCAATTTTGACAGCGCGGCAGGCGGTCTCAACGATATTCTTGCCCTGAAAATCGGACTTGAAAATCTGATTCCGCTTGTTCCCAGACGCGCTGCACGGGAATCCGGGATGTGCAAACTCGCGGTTTATGTTCCCTTCGGATATGAACAGAAGATTTCAGACGCGCTGTTTGAAACCTCGGCAGGAAAAATCGGCGATTATTCCTGTTGTTCATTCAGGAACAAAGGAACAGGAACATTCAGACCCGAAACCGGAGCTTTGCCCTTTATCGGGAAGATCGGCGAAATTTCCCATACCGATGAAATCCGGATAGAGGCTGTTGTGCCGGAAAGCGATGTTTCACATATTGTTGCCCATATTCGGAAGAGTCATCCCTATCAGACTATGGCTTATGATGTGTATCCGCTTTTGTCTGCCGAAAGGCTCCCGGAAGGACTGGGCCGGGTCGGAGAACTTGAAGAAGAAACCGCATTGAAAACTTTTGCCCTGAGAATCAAGGAAATATTGGGACTCAGGGCTGTGAAAATGACGGGAAAACCGGATTTGCCCGTCAGGAAAGCCGCAGTATGCACCGGAAGCGGTTCCGGTCTGATGCGCGCTTTTTTTGCATCGGATGCCCAAGTTTATATCAGCGGAGATTTGCGGTACCACGATGCAAGAGATGCAGAAGCCGCGGGGCGGGGACTTGTCGATATCGGACATTTTGCATCAGAACATCTGATGGTCGAGGTGCTTGCACAGCGGCTTGCCGAAATTCTTTCCGAATCCGGAACAGATGTAAGCGTCAATGCCTGTAACCTTGAATATGATCCTTTTATAATTTTATAAGCAGGTGAATTTATCCTGCATCAGGATACCGGATAATGAAAGAACAGATAGATATTCTGATAAAGCTCCAAAAGACAGAAACAGAAATCGGCAGTATCAAGTCCGTGTTCAGCCATGTTTCTGCAAAGACAGACAGAGCGGAAGCCGGACTGGCAGAATTCGGACAGATTCTTGAGGCTGAGGCTGCTATGGCGGATCAGCTTAAAAAAGATTATCGTTCCTGTGAAGTCAATGTTCGCGACAATGTCTCCATGATAGAAAAAAAAGAGGAGACGCTCAGAACCATCAGGACGAATCAGGAATATCAGGCATTATTAAAGGAAATTGAGGGATTAAAGAAAAAGAATTCTCAGATTGAAGATGAGATGCTGGCATATCTTAGCCGCATAGAAGAGAGTGAAAAAAATATCGCGGCAAAAAAAGATGAGCTTTCGAATCTGAAGCTGCAGCTAAGTAAAGAAAAAGAGGAATCAGCAAAAGAAGCGGAAGCAGGGAAGAGAAAGCTTGCGGAGCTTGAGTTTGAGCGGAATACGGTTGCCAAAGCCGCTGATACGAACTTGCTGAAGCGATTCATGATGGTGAAAGACTTGAAAGGCGGCATCGGGATTGTGCCGGTCATAAATGCCGTGTGTCAGGGATGCAACATGAATATTCCGCCGCAGATGTACAACGATCTTCATCGCTGTGACAGCGTGAAAATCTGTCCTCATTGTCAGCGTATCATTTATTGGGGAAAGCCTGAGGAAGCGGATAGTGAGAAATGAGAAATGAAGAGTTGAAACAGAGTTTCACTTCTCACTTTTCAATTCTCACTTCTCACTTTTTCAATCCGGTCAAAGCAGACCGAACGGTCGCGGGATTATTTTGTCTTTGCTCTTTGCAGGGACAAAAAATCCGGAGGAAAGTCCGAACACCGCAGGGCAGGATGCTCCGTAACGCGGAGTCGCGGCAACGCGAAGGAAAGTGCAACAGAAAATAAACCGCCTGTTTTCGGTGATTGCTGGAAACAGGTAAGGGTGAAATGGTGCGGTAAGAGCGCACCAGTTCTCCGGGTGACCGGGGAAGCTTTGTAAACCCCATCCGGTGCAAGACCAAATAGGGGATCGTCCGAGGGCTGCCCGCCTGAGATCCCGGGTAGGTTGCAAGAGGCGCCGGGCAACCGGCGTCCATAGAGGAATGACCGTTGCCCGGCTCGGAGTAATCCGTGCCGGGAACAGAATTCGGCTTACAGGCTGCTTTGGCCGGTTTTTTTTATATAGCGGAAAGGGCATGTCGCCGACATGCCCCTACGATTTTCCTCGTTCCCAAGCCCCGGCTTGGGAACGCATCTGCGCCCGAAGCCCCG
>DYRK01000998.1 GCA_020718785.1 Desulfatirhabdium butyrativorans
AGTTTTGCCAGTTTCAGTATTTATCCTGAAAAACCCGATCTGAAAGGACCTGATTTTGATAAAATAGGAGATTTCCCTTCTGTCTGGGCATTTTATTCTTTTAAAGGCGGCGTAGGCAGGACGATTCATCTTATCTCTTTAGTCAAAGCATTAAGCGAGCAGAATCCTCCGAAAACCGTCCTGGTAGTGGATGCGGATTTGGAGGCCCCGGGTCTGACATGGTGGGCAAAAGAGCAGATGGGGACTTCTGAAATCTGTCTTTTGGATTTTCTGGCATTAGTCCATTATGACGAATCTGAAGATTATGGGGTGGCAATGTCTGTTACAGAGGACCGTCTGCGTCAGCAAATGCTTACCTTTAAAACGTCTCGCACAGAGGCAGAGCATTTTTTTCTGCCGGCTTTCAGGGAAAGCGAACAACTCCTGCGTATGCCGATTCTTCCTGAACATCTGACATGGGAGATGGGGAAAGAATGGCTTCTTGCCGAACTGTTATGGTCCCTCGGAAAAAGATTGAATGCCGATGCGGTGATTGTTGATTTGAGAGCCGGACTCAGCGAGCTTTCCAGCCCCTTATTATTTGATCCTCGAGTAAACCGAGTCATTGTTTCCACGGCTTCGAGTCAGTCATTGGAAGGCACAAAACTTATTCTTGAGCAAAGCAGGAAAATATCGCCTGCTTTGAAACACAGAGATTATGAATCTCATGCGCCCATGATTGTTTTATCCATGATAAAAGAAGATTTTCAAGACAGCGAAGAAATTAAAGAGGCTGAGGAGCAGCTCACAGAATTGATAATTTCCGACAGCAATGAAACAGATTTTTTACCAAATAAAGAAATTGTCCTGAAAACCCTTTTCGACGAAAATCTTCTTTATACTAAAAATCTTGAAACGACCTTAGATAAATTAGACACGGCAGCGCTGCACCGGATAATGGTAAAAGTCGCAGATGAGAGATTTTTAAAAAAAGCCGAAGATAATTCTATTCTGAAAAAGGATAGTGATTCCCCATCTAACAAGGAACTCCTTGAAGTACTGAGGCAGACAGCAGAAAAATACCAGTTTGCCGAAAGAGGAGAGGGAACAAAGTTTCTGACCATTCAGCCCCTAAAAAAAATTGCCCATAAATTTCAACACACCTTGCCCGTTGCAGTGGTTATGGGCGCCAAAGGTTCAGGGAAAACATTTACTTATCTTCAACTGGCGCGGCGTGAGGTATGGGGTGATTTTTTAAAAATGTTCGGGATAGCCGGAGATAGTGACATTTTTTTATATCCTTTGATTGCTTCAAGAAATCTCCAAGCAGAAGTGAAAAGAGATATTATTCAGAAATGTCAGAAGGCTGCGATGCAGCCTGTCTCTGCTGGCTTTAAGCCTTTGACTGAGACTGAGATTAAGGAACGCATAGACAGAGAACTGGAAAAAGAAGTTAAAAACGACAGCTTATGGAAAAAATTCTGGCTGAAAATAATTGCCGATTCGCTTGTTTGTCAGGAAAGTGAAAATTTGATGGAAGCCATCCAGACCAAATTATCCGAACAAAATAAAAAGATAATTTTTCTGATTGACGGACTGGAAGACTATTTTCAGAATGTGGATAAATC
>DYRK01000268.1 GCA_020718785.1 Desulfatirhabdium butyrativorans
CATACTCCGTGCGAAGTATCAAAACGAAAAGGACCGTTTATGACAGCAGTATATCAGACTTCGCTTTCCAAAAGGATCAGACGTCATGTCACCGGACGGATAAAGGATTTTTTTGCAGTCACAGCGCCGGGGTTTGAAAAACTCTGTTCTGACGAACTGATGTCGCTTCCGCTTTCTGTAAAAGATGCAGTGATTGTTCCGGGCGGCGTGGAATTCAAAGCAAAGATTCATGACTGCTGGCTTGCCAATCTGAGCCTGCGGACCGCCAGCCGGATTCTCATGCGGATCGGCATGTTCAAAGCCAGCAATTTCAATCAGATGGAGAAAAAACTCGCGGAATTTCCCTGGGAGCTTTTTCTGTATCCTGACGATATTCCCGAACTGTCGGTGACAGCGAGACATTCCAGACTCTATCATAAGGATGCTGTTGCAGAGCGGTTTCAGACAAGCATTGCAGAGCGTTTCCGCAGTTCGGGTGAAATCAGTCTCCCTTCTGATTCTAAGGAGTCAATCAGAGAGAAATATTTTGCCGGCAGGCAGAAGGTCTTTGTGCGTGCAGAAGAGGATCATTTTGTCGTATCAATAGACAGCAGCGGAGAACTTCTCTACAAACGCGGCATCAAAAAGCAGTCGGGTCCTGCGCCGCTCAGAGAGACAATTGCCGCGGCGGTTTTGAAACTTGCCGGTTATGACTCCGGCGAACCGCTGATTGATCCGATGTGCGGAGCCGGAACTTTTTCGCTTGAAGGGGCTATGATGACTGCAAATATGCCTCCGGGTCTGTTCAGAGAATTTGCTTTTACGGGATGGCCCTCCTTCGCGCCTCGGCGCTGGGCATATATAAAAGACCAAGCTCGGAACGGTATTATCCGAGTAGAAAATCCCTGTATTTTTGCTTCCGACAAAGATAAAACTGCGTGCGAATCCCTTGAAAACTGCCTCAAAGAAAATGATCTGTCTGAAATCGTCCGGGTTTCCTGTCTGGATTTTTTCGATTTTTCTCCGCGAAAACTGACGAGAAAAACCGGGCTTGCGGTCCTGAATCCGCCTTACGGACTTCGCATCGGAACTCAGGCGGAAAGCGAAAAATTGTTCCTTGAGATATGCAAAAAACTGAAGAAAGACTACAAAGGCTGGAAAATCGGTCTGATCGCGGCAGACACAGAACTTATAAAAAATGTTCCGTTTAAAACAAGTCCTCTTTTTTTTTCCCACGGGGGACTGAAACCTGCGTTGCTGGCAGGAAGAATTTGAAGACAGACTTCCGAAGTCTTGCTTCAAGGATGAATAAGGATTTACGACTTGCAAGCCGTTTTGTGTATGTTTCAGCAGAAGGGTTTGAAAAATTGCCCGGCAGTGTGATAGAATCAGTAGATCGAAAATGCCCCAGGCCGCTCCCGGCGGATTGACAAATCCGCCGAAAATGCTTGGGATTTGTCAATCCCAAGCGAGCATTTCCGAGTATTTCGGGAAAACTTTTCGATCTGCTGAGAATGCTTATAATATTTTACAGCCGATATGGAAACGGATCCGAATGTACAGAAATAAATCCCTATGTGTAGTGATTCCGGCATACAACGAAGCTACTCAGATCGGAAGAGTTATAAAAAGCCTGCCGGTTTATATAGATTGGATTGTCGTTGTGGATGATGCCAGTAATGATGAGACTTCCGAAGTAGTAAAGCGATACCGAAAAGAAAAGGAACAGATTGTTCTGATAAGACATGAATACAATCAGGGCTGCGGCGGTTCACTGGCAAGCGGTTATAAATGGGCAATAGAAAAAGGGATGGATATTGCGGTCAGAATGGACGGAGACGGGCAGATGAATCCGGAAAATCTCTCAGCCCTTTTGGACCCGATTGTCGAAGACAAAGCAGATTATACCAAAGGCAATCGGCTTTTTACCGGGGAAGCCTATAAAAAAATGCCGAAAATCAGGTTTTTCGGAAATGCCTTTCTCTCGCTGTTCACGAAAATTGCTTCGGGTTACTGGCATGTTACAGATTTTCAGTCCGGCTATACGGCAATCGGCCGGAAAGCCCTATGCACCATTGACTGGGATAAAATGTATAAACGCTACGGTCAGCCCAATGATCTGCTGATCCGTCTGAATGTCTGTAATTTCAGAGTCAAAGATGTGCCGGTGGATCCGATTTACAATGTGGGAGAAAAATCCGGTATCAAAATCGGCAGAGTTATTTTTACCATCAGTTGGCTGCTGATTCGGATGTTTTTCTGGCGGATGAAAGAAAAATATATTATCCGTGACTTTCATCCCCTGATTTTCTTTTACGCAATGGGCGGATTCTTCGGTTTCACGACCGTTCTGCTGTTCGCCAGAGTCTTTTACCGATGGATTTTATGGGGACGGATACCGCCGATCAACGCACTCGCGGCATTTTTCTCTTTTATGAGCGCAAGCCTGTTCATTGTTTTTGCCATGTGGTTTGACATGGAGGCAAATAAACATCTGAAATAGAAGATTTTTATGGATAACAAATGAATAAACTTCCGGTCATGGCAGGCGGAAAACCTGTCCGGGACACTTATCTTATTTTCGGGAATCCGGCCATAGAACAAAGCGAAATTGATGATGTTGCGGATTCGCTCAAGTCCGGCTGGCTGGGAACCGGTCCCAAAGTCAAGCGTTTCGAGACTGCGTTCAGAGACTATGCGCGCGCAAAATATGCGATTGCGGTGAATTCATGTACTGCTGCACTGCATCTGTCTTTGTTGGCTATAGGCTTGGAGCCGGGCGATGAAGTCATCACTACGCCGATGACTTTTACTGCAACCGCGGCTGCGGTTATTCACTCGGGAGCAAAACCGGTCTTTGCAGATATTGACCGGCAGACCATGAATATTTCTCCCGATGCTGCCGAATCTCGGATCACTGAAAAAACAAAAGCAATTGTGCCGGTTCATTTTGCAGGCCGTCCCTGTGATATGCAAAGTATTATGAGATTATCTCAGCATCATGGTCTGAAAATTGTCGAGGACGCTGCCCATGCCATTGAAACCCAGGCTCAAGGCAGAAAAGTCGGCAGTATCGGAGATTTGACCTGTTTCAGCTTTTATGTCACCAAAAACATTGTCACCGGCGAAGGCGGAATGGTCACTACGGAAAACTGCAACTATGCAGACCGAATAAAGATATTGGCACTTCACGGCATGACAAAAGACGCGTGGCATCGCTTCAGCGACGAGGGATTCAAGCATTATCAGGTAATCTATCCGGGATTCAAATACAACATGATGGATATTCAGGCTGCCATAGGTTATAATCAGCTTCAGCGCATAGAAAAATATTCCATTCGCAGGGAAGCAGTATGGCAGCGATACAATGAGTCATTCAAGGATTTGCCGGTGATAATGCCTTCTGACGATATGCTCCCGGGGGACCGCCATGCCCGGCATCTTTACACATTACTCCTGAAATCCGAGGAGTTGAAGATAACGAGAGATCAGTTCATGGACGCTTTGCACAAAGAAAATATCGGCACAGGTGTTCATTATATCGCGCTTCACCTTCATCCCTATTACTCGGAAAAATATAATCTGAAACGCGGCATGTTTCCCAATGCAGAATATATCTCGGACAGAACCGTTTCGCTGCCGCTGTCTGCCAAACTGACAGACGACGATGTGGAAGACGTGATCGAGGCTGTTCACAAGATTTTGAATTACTATGCCAAATAGAAAACATATCCTTTTGATTACAAGCTCTTATCCTGCATCTGAAAAAGACCCCAGAGCCGCAGCCGGCCTTTTTGTGAAGGATTTTGCCGAGACATTGGCAAAGACAGCGGAGGTGGCGGTTCTGACTCAGCAGGCAGGAGACAGTCCCTTGGCAGCCCGTGAATCCGATGTTCAGGTGATCCGCTTTCCCTGGGCAGGCAAAGGAATACCTCTGTCAACGCTCAGGATTCCGAAAGACATCACTTTGATATCTTCGGTAATGTTTCAGGGATGTTATGCGTCATTAAAAATTGCACAGACCTTCAGATCCGACTGCATACTGGCATGTTGGGCAATTCCTTCGGGTCTATGGGCATTATGTCTCAAATGGCTTTACGGGATTCCTTATTCGGTATGGTGTCTGGGATCAGATATTTGGGATTATGGAAAAAATCCCTTTACAAAAAAGCTGCTCCGTGTAATTTTAAGAGAAGCGAGCCATCTCTATGCAGACGGTTATCGGTTGTCTGCTGATGTCTCATCTATGTCCGGCATTCCTTGCGCTTTTCTGCCTTCTGTCCGGCGATTGCCGAATCCGGCAGCGATAAAAGCCGATATTCGGCAAAACAAACGGAATTATCTCTTTATCGGGCGTTATCACCACAACAAGGGGCCGGATGTCTTGCTGGAAGCTGTTGCAAAATTAAAGCCTGAAATACGTGAAAAAGTCCATTTTCACTTTTTCGGCGGGGGACCGATTCGGGAAAAGCTGGAATCTCTTATTGCAGAAAGAGATATTTCCGATATAGTCACACTGAAAGGATACATTGACGCCCAAGGCGCGGCAGCTTATCTGAAAGCCTGTGACGCGCTGATCATTCCTTCCCGGATAGAATCAGTGCCTGTAGTATTGTCGGACGCGCTGCAAAGCAAAACGCCGCTGATTGCCGCAGATGTCGGCGATATGGGCTTTCTGCTCAGAAAATATCGGGCAGGAATTGTAGTTCCCCCTGAATCTCCGGATCAACTCGCGGAAGTCATCACCCGTCATATCTTACACGGAGATAATTTTGATTCCGGACGGAAAGAATTACTTGAAATTTTCGATCTTTCGAAAAGTGTTGACAAATTTATCTCAGATATTTTATAAGGAGTGACTATATAGTGCTGAAATGAAATTTTAGCACGTCTTTTCTCGTTCCAAAGCCCCGGCTTTGGAACGTATCTGCGCTCGAAGCCCATGCTTCGGGTCACTTTAAGATTTTGCAAGTGCGTTCCCAAGCCGGGGCTTGGGAACGAGAAGGTGGAAAATAACGATGGCAAAAATCCTTCTGATTGTACCCGGAAGCAAGACCTTTTACGGTGAACCGCGCTACCCTGCCGCGGGCATCTCGATGATCGGTGCGGCTTTGCAGAAAGCCGGGCATATTGTCCGTGCCATTGATATGCGCTTTTCAAAAGCTACAGATGAGTCATTGACAAGACTGCTTCAAGAATTTAAACCGGATATAGCCGGATTCACCGTGACGAACTGGGATTTCTGCGAATCTCTGCGTCTTGCAGAAAGGGTCAGACAATTTCGTGCCGATATTGTTACGATTTTCGGCGGTCCCCAGCCTTCTCTGTGTCCGAATGAGACAATGACTTCTGAAACTGTTGATATCGTAGTACTCGGTGAAGGAGAAGTCACCGTCGTAGAATTAGTTGAGGCTTTGGAAAACCGCCGGACTTTATCCGATGTAGCAGGAATTGCTTTTCGCAATAAAAGCGGAGAAGTCATTGTGAATGCGCCGCGGTCACTAATCAGCGATCTTTCGACCCTTCCGAGACCTGCATATCAATTATTCAACCTGTCGGATTATGCAGCTTCGGGAGAGAGACGGCTGGGGATTTTTTCCACACGCGGATGTCCCTACGGCTGTATTTTCTGCACTGGCAGGGCAGTTATGGGGCGTAAAATCAGATGCAGACTTCCTGAAGATGTAGCCACAGAAATGCAATACTGGCATGAGACTGCGGGAATCACTCATTTCTGTTTCAATGAAGACAATCTGCTCGGCAAACAGCGGCACGGAGAGGCATTGCTTGAAAAGCTCGATGAAGCAAAACTGCCGGTCACGTATTCGCTTGAAGTCGGAGTACGCGCCGACGCCCTCAGCGATGAGATATGTGCGAAGCTGAAAAAAACCGGATGCACTATTGTCGCTGTCGGTATCGAAAGCGTTGATCCCCAAGTGCTGAAACTGGCAAATAAAGGGGAAACTATCGAGACGATTACTCGCGGCATCCGGGCAGCCAAAAATGCAGGGCTGTTTGTGAAAGGATATTTCATTGTCGGGCTTCCGGGAGATTCTGCCGATAAAGTCCGGCAGGCTGTTGACTATGCTGAAAGAGAAGAAATAGACATGCCCAGATTCGCGCTGGCTCAGGCATTTCCGCATACCGAACTGGCTGACTGGGTTCAGCAGCACGGAAAGTTTTACTACCCGCCTTACGAGTATGTATTGGAGCATACAGATGAATTTCACGGCGATGTCCACTATGACTTTCCCGGTTTTCCCAAAGAGGAAATCTGGCAAATCTATTGCTGGGCGCATGACCGGGCAGAAGCGGTTTCATTCAAACGGGCATTGATCCGGCGTTTCGGGAAAAAGACAGGGAAGATTTTGAATCTGGCAAACAACAGATTCTCCCGGCAGGCGGTGATATGGCTCTATCAGCATAAGCTGATTTCTCTGCCCAAATGATTTCGAATACAGATTCAACTTATTGAAAAAATTAAATAAATATCTTCACATCGGAGGACAAAAAAATGAAAATAACAGCCGGTGATATAATGATCACCGATTTTCACACCTTAACTCCGCAGACGCCTGTCAATCAGGCTGTCAAATTGTTCAAACAGGCTAGTGAGAAAGAAGGCCGCAGAGTTGAGGGCATGACGGTATTAGATGAAGAAGGACAGTTGGTCGGGATGCTTTCCATGTATGATATTCTTCTTTTCATGAGACCCAAGCATATCCATATTTGGGGGATGATGGACGATATTGATCTTCTGGGCATCGTTGATACTGCCTGTAAAAAAACGAAAACCGTTTTGGTGGGAGATATAATGACTCCCGAAGTCATTACCGTAAGTCCGCAAACGCACATATTGACGATTCTTGACATTATGATCAAAAAGCATGTCCGCCGCATGCCGGTGACGGAAGCCGGAAAAATCAAGGGAATTGTTTATCTTTCAGACCTTTTTTACAATATTCTCGACCGATTTGCAGATTAAGGAGAACAGCCCGTGACTAAATCGGATAAAAATACGTTAAGCGGTCTTGCTGTCGCTCAGGCCATGCGCCGTCAAACCGTCCGACTGATTAAAGACAGACCCGTCGCCCACAGCATCAACACCCTTATCAAATATAAAATAAATGCTGTGCTTTGCAGTGATCAGGCGGGCATTCCCATAGGGGTATTGTCGAAAACGGATATAATGGGTGCCTATTACGCGGGGCTTCCGATTGACTCTCCTTTGGAAGATATTATGAGCAAATCCCCCTTGTTTTGCAATCCGGAAGATTCGCTTGAAAAAGCACTTCAACTGATGCGTTCCAAAGGAGTCTATCGCCTGTATGTAACGGACAGGGATAACAGTCAGGTCATCGGCGTTTTAGCTTATCCGGATATTGTGGGTCTGCTTTACCGATACTGCCATGACTGTAAATACAGCCAGTTCCGACAAAAGGATCAATCAACAGCCGGTTCTGTCAAACGCATTTTCGTAAAAGAAATCATGACTAAAGATGTTCAGGCTGTTTTTAAAGACGATCCCCTGCTTGGAGCGGTAGAAATGCTGTCAGCATATCGCTTCGGCGCGATTCTGGTAAAAGACAGAGAAGATAAACCTTGCGGTGTTATTTCCAAAACAGATCTGATTCTAGCCTATAAACACGGGGTTGATCTGGAAACCCGGGCAGAAAGCATTATGTCTTCACCGGTGCAAAGCTGCAATGAAAACGAACTGCTGGAAGATGCGATAAGAAAGATGATCTTTTCAGATATACACCGCCTGTTCGTACATCGGTCGGAGCCGGATGAAATTGTCGGAGTTTTTTCTC
>DYRK01000269.1 GCA_020718785.1 Desulfatirhabdium butyrativorans
CTGATATAAGAATTATCCTTAACTTAATGGCAGTGAAGCCCCGGCTTGGGAACGAAGCTATGGCTTCGAGCGCAGGTGCGTTCCCAAGCCGGGGCTTGGGAACGAGGATTTGCGTTCATCCAGACGGCGTTTGAGTTTCCCCTCGTTCCCAAGCCCCAGCTTGGGAACGAAGCTAACTTGTAACCTGTAACTTGCAACCTGTCACCTGTGTAACCTCCTCATCAGTTTCGGGAATTGTTTCACGTCAGTATGGGGCAGAAACAGGGCAGCCACATAATGATCCATATAGGAGGGAACTTCCGACAATTCGAAATTTGTCATTTTACGCGTCACCTCCACCACATCTTTCCGGATCCGGTTGGTCAGGGAACTCATCTTTGCGCCCATCAGAGAGCCGTTTCCGATAAATGTGACCCTGCCCGGGTCTGTTTCAGGCAGCAGGCCGATGGTCATGGCTTTTTCAAGATCAATATAGCTTCCGAATCCGCCGGCCAAAATGATCTGCTCCACATCACCGAGCTTCATGCCCACCTCTTCGAGAAGGGTCTGACATCCGGCATAGATCGCACCTTTTGCCCGGATCAGATTCTCAATATCCACCTCGGTAAGCACAACATCTCTGTCAATCTGGGTATCTTCTTTCCATGCCAGCACATATTCCCAGATTCCGTAGGTTTTCCGGATACGCGGGGTTTTCAGGTCCCGGTTGAATTTTCCCTGATTGTCAATGACTCCGGCTTCAAGCAAGGCCGCCGCCATGATGATAAGACCTGAGCCGCAGATTCCTTTGGGGCGGACATTTCCCACCGTGATGTTCATGGGTTCGAATGTAACTGGGGAGATGGAAAAATCCTCGATAGCCCCTTTTGCAGCCCGCATTCCGAACTGAATTCCGCCGCCTTCGAATGCGGGTCCCGCGGAACAGGCAGCGCAGGCTAACCATTCTTTGTTTCCGACTACGATTTCGGCATTGGTTCCGATATCCATAAAAAGGGTCAGCTTGTCGGTACGGTACATGCCCGATCCCATGACTCCGGCAACAATATCGCCGCCCACGTAACTGGACACCGCGGGATAAACCAAAGCCGTGACATGATCGCCCAGTGCAATGCCTATGCTCGAGGCGTGAATCGGCGGATAAAGCGTGGAAGCCGGCACATAAGGGGAACGCCGGATATATCGGGGAGTCACTTTCAGGAGCAGTTGGGTCATGGTGGTGTTTCCGGCAAGGGTGATGCTGGAGACTTGCTCGCGGTCAATTCCGGCTCTTTTTACAATCTTGGCTATGACCGTATTGATGGTTTTGACCACCACTTCCTGAAGTTTTTCCAGACCTCCGGGTTTTTCCGCATACATAATCCGGGTAATGACATCTTCGCCGTAACTGATCTGCCCGTTGAATTCGCCCTGCTGCGCCAAGACATTGCCGGTTCTGAGATCAATGAGCTGACCGTAAACCGTTGTGGTGCCGATATCGACGGCAATGGCAAAATTCCGGTCTGCGGTGTCTCCGGGTTCTATATTAATGATATGGGATTTTCTGCCTTTCTGAACCGGACGGGCAATGGTTGCGGTGATCTTGAAACTGCTTTGTCTCAAAACATCCGGAAGCTTTCGGATCACGGGCAGACGGACTACGAGCCTGTTTTCTCCGTGATTCAGTTTGAGAAAGCTGACTAAGCGGGTGACATCCGGGAGCCGGTCCTGTGAATTCGGTTCAGGGAGTTCCAGATATTTTTTTTCAACAGGCGGAATGAAAAGCCCCTGATCTTTGAGATCATCGAGATTCATTTCCTCGATGCGTGCAGTCCTGCGGGGAGAACTCCTGGCGTTCAGCACACCGGTATCAATAGATGATTCGACAGGAATCCGCACGGTAATATCGCCTGTGACCGCAGACCGGCAGGCTAAACGATAGCCTTTTTCCACATCTGATTTGCTCAGTTTTTCCGAGATTCCATCGCCGATGGTTCCGCTCTCGATAATCACGCGGCATTTTCCGCACAGGCCTTCGCCGCCGCATGAGGCATTTATGTGAATCCCGGCTTCCATCGCGGAGCGGATAAGATTTGCCCCGTCCTGAACGCTTATTTTCTGATTATGGGGAAGAAACAGTATCTGACGGATGCTCATAATCTCTCCTGATAACGCATCGTTTCATTTAAAATTGTGCGTAGGGTCACGCCGGCGGCGTGACCTGCCCGGAATCCGATCATTTAAAATTGTGCGTAGGGTCACGCCGGCGGCGTGACCTGCCCGGAATCCGATATGTCGAACTCACGTTATATATGTTCTCAGCGATATTGCAGCGCAACATTTTCACAGACCCCGAAGGTAAAAAAGGCTGTTTATCAGGTTTTTCAGGAAAGTCAACTTTTACATAGTTTTGAGACTGTTTTTTCAAGGGCTGTCTGTAATTCCTAATTATTTCTGACAGTTCAAAACAGAGCAGGATTTGCAGACTGCGGGCTGCCAAAAAAATCTGAAAAAAAATGTCGTGAAAAAGCATTTTGCTGCTTTATATAAATGTAGAGGGTGTTTAAAAAGCAGCAGCCGGCCGTTTTTTGTCCCGGAGGGACTTCCGAAAATAGCCCGGCAATTCATTGCCGGGGAAAGGTTTCCGGGGATTTATCCCTTTTTTCAGTCAGCCCGGCAGTCATCCCGGCAATAAATTGCCGGGCTATTTTCAGCCGCCCCTGCGGGACTGAATATAGTTTTCAAACATCCTCTGAGGAGGAATGATGCCGCGGCGTGAATCATCCGAGGAGCGGCAGACATTTCTCGTTCCCAAGCCGGGGCTTGGGAACGAGAAAAAAAACTCAGTTTTTTTTGAGTACAATCAGTATGTTTGCAGGACAGCCGAATTTTTTTTGAAAAAAAATGTCCGGGAAAAGGGTTTTACTGCTTTATATAAATGTAGGGGGGAATCACACTGCCGGACAAAAAATTATAATATGCTGATTTTATTAAAAACGATTTGAAAAATCGTTTTACAGTAAAACGGCTTTGCAAGCCGTTTTTTGTCTGTTTCAGCAGAACGGGTTGAAAAATTGTCCGGTAGTGTGGGGGGGAATAATGCCGCGGCGTGAATCATCCCACGGGCGGCATACATTTTTTCCTTGATATTCGATTCTGAAAATGCTATAAATTATAGAGGATTGTTTTTTTAATAACAGACGCCGAAGGAGACCCTGTCCATGATGCCGAAAAGCCGTATTCAAATGAAATCAGTTGCTTTTATTATGACGGTGTTATTTTTGTGCGCCGCGGCGGGTGCGGTGTCGGCACAGCCGCCGAATGACAATTTTGCAAATGCGATTGAACTGAGCGGAGTATCCGGGCAAATAACCGGAACAAATGTTGATGCAACAATGGAGTTGTCAGTTCCGAACGGAGTTCGGTCAATGTCAGGGCGGTTCAAGTCCGGAGACTTGAACCAGCTCAGACAGCAGAGGATATTTTTTAACAGCAAAGGAGATCGTATCTATGAAAATGAAAAACAGTATCCGAATGAAAACAGGCATTTTGATTGCGGCGGCGTTATCATTTCTGTGCGCCGCGCCGGAGCCGGTCTTATCACAGATTCTGAAAGCCGAATCTGTGTATCCGACATTGGGTGAGACCGAGAAATCGCTGAATGCAACGGTCAAAGGCGCAGGATTTGATCAGAACACCACAACAATTTTCATGTACTTGGATATCGGGAACACCAAAGCGGTGATCGGCTATGCAGATACCCCGGGCGGTGCCGTAGGTATCACAGTGTCCGACTCCGTCGCTTATGTGGCAGACGGCTTTGGCGGATTACAAATCGTCAATGTCAGCAATCCGGTAAATCCCAGAATTATCGGTTCCGCAGATACCCCGGGTAATGCCGAAGATGTTTTTGTTTCAGACGGAAAGGCGTACATCGCTGACGGAGAGAGCGGGCTTCAAGTCGTAGATGTCACGGATCCGGCAAACCCGAAAATTATCGGTTCCGCAGATACCCCGGGTAATGCCGAAGATGTTTTTGTTTCAGACGGAAAAGCATATATCGCCGACGGAGAAAGCGGACTTCAGGTCATAGACATTTCGGACCAGAAAAATCCGAAAATTATCGGCTTTGTGAACACTCCGAGTAATGAGGCATCCGGGGTCGTTGTTTCTGACGGAAAGGCATTCATAGCCGACAGAGAGAGCGGTCTTCAGATCATAGACATCAGTGACCCGAAAAATCCGAAAATCATCAGTTCGGCAAATACGCCGGGTAGAGCCGAAGATGTCTTTGTCACAGGGGGAAAAGCATACGTGGCAGACAACGGAAGCGGGCTTCAGATCATAGATATTTCGGACCCGGAAAATCCGGAAATCATCGGTTCCGTCACCACATCCGGTTATGCTTTCGGTGTTTTTGTTTCAGACGAAAAGGCATATCTGACGGATATGAGCGGTATCCAGGCCATAGACATCAATGATCCGGCAAATCCGGAAATTATAGGCTTTGCAGATACGCCGGGCAAAGCCTTCGGTCTTTATGTTGCAGAAGGAATTGCCTATATTGCCGACGAATATGAGGGAGGTCTTCAGATTGTCAGTACGGATGCTTTGTCAAAACCGCAGAACATCCCCTCTGTAAAAATACCCAACCAGGCCGAAGGGGTTTTTGTCGCAGACGGAAAAGCTTATGCAGCAACTCTCGGGGGCCTTCAGGTTATCGATATCGTCAATCCCTTAAAACCCGAAATCATCGGATCCGTAAATACTTTTGCTCAAGATATCTATATCACGGAGGGGAAAGCATATATTGCCGATCTGTTCAGCGGTCTTCACATTATAGATATTGCCGACCCTTCAAATCCCGAAATCATTGCTTCACTGGATACTCCGGGTACTGCTTCCGGAGTATTTGCCGCAGGCCGAATGGCATATATAGCGGACGGGGAAAGCGGTCTTCAGATCGTAGATATCAGTGATCTCTCCGATCTCAGAATCATCGGTTCCGCAGACACTCCGGGTAAAGCCGAGGATGTTTTTGTCGCCGACGGGAAAGCTTATGTGGCAGATTGGGAGGGCGGTCTTCAGATTATAGATGTTGCCGACTCCTCACATCCTAAAATCATCGCTTCGGTTGATGAGAATCATGGTTACGATTTTCTTGAGAATTATGTTTACGATGTTTTTGTCACAGACGGAAAAGCATATATCGCCGACAGTTTAGGTCTCGGTATTATCAATATCAGCGATCCCTCGAACCCGAAAGTCATCAGTTCGGTGGATACGCCGGGTGTTCCTTTGGGCGTATATGTCGCAGGAAAAAAAGCATATATAGCGGACGGATACAGCGGTCTTCAGGTTATAGATATCAGTGATCCGGCAAAACCGAAGATTATCGCTTCGATATATACCCCCTCTGTGGAAAGTGTATTCGCAGCAGACGGCAGGGCTTATGTTGCCGGAGATGATTTTTTTATCATTCCCGATCCGGTTGAAATCACTCCTATTGTGAAAAGCGATACGGAAATGACTCTCACGCTTCCGGGCCAGAAAATTCCCGGCAATTATACCCTGAAAGTCTTTAATAGTACAGAAAGTTATGAACTGAGAGGAGCAGTCACCTTCGCTCCTCCCGGAGAGTCGCAATACATCCCCAAAGGTCAGACATTGGATGAAGCATTAAGATCGAAAGCGATTATCGTTTCCGGAGGCGGTCCCGGCTCTGTTCCCGACATCTGGAAGGAGACAAAACTCTGTGCGGATGCCGCATACAGAGCCATGCGCTGGCGGGGTTACACAGACGACGATATTTATTATCTCACTTCGGAAAGCGATCAGAACTTTCCGACAGACGGAATTCCATCGAAAAGCAGACTCCAATATGCTGTCAGCACATGGGCAAATGAAGGCGATGCGCCTTCGGAACTGCTGCTGTATCTGGTGGATCACGGCGGAGACGGCATATTCAAGGTCGCTCCCGGCGAAGAAGTCACAGTCGGAGAATTGGACGGCTGGCTGGACAGTCTGCAAAACACCATGCCGGGACCCGTTATCTTTATTTATGACGCCTGCAAATCAGGAACTTTTCTTGCCGGTTCAGACGGACTCCCCCGCTTTGCTCCTCCGACCGGAAAAGAGCGTATTGCCATTACCGGTTCTTCGGATGAGGACGCCTATTTTTTATATAACGGAAGACTTTCTTTTTCCTATATGTTCTGGCAGGCTGTGGAAGACGGCGAAAAACTGAATCAGGCATTTTCTTTCGGACGGGATATGATCGGGAAACAGACCCCGCTTTTGGATGCCAACGGAAACGGAAAAGCCAACGAAGCTGATGACAGAAGCCGTGCAGGCAGAGGACTGCGGCGTCAGTACGTGAAAGATTCAATAAAACCCCTTGTGGAAAATCTATCCGACAGCAGGAAGACACTGAACGGCGAGACATCGCTGAATCTGAAAGTCCGTGTGACTTCGGAAAATGAGATCACGAAGGTATGGGCGGTCATTGCGCCGCCGGATTACAGTTCCGAAGAATCTTCGGCAGTTACGGAACTTCCCGTTGCGGAACTTCAGGACACGGACAAAGACGGAATTTATGAGACGAATTACACAAATCTCGGCGCTGCCGGGACTTATATTTTCACAATCTATGCCTCGGATGTGAATGACTATATCTCTCTGCCCGCGCAGATGCTTGTCACCCAGTCGAAGGGAAATGCCGTATCGAAAGCCGACAGTTCCGAACAGAGCGGCGACGACACGCCCGGAGGAGCGGTGCCTGCGGTGGTCAACGGCGGACCGGTGTATCATAATTTCCATGAATCCGGGGATACGGATTATGTGAAATTCTATGTGCTTTCGGGAAAGACCTATCAGATTAAAATTACATCTCCGAGCATGAACTGCAATGTCAGTATTGAAATTTATGATACGGACGGTCTCAGCCTGCTGGCAGGTCCCAAAGACGACGGCGGCGCGGGGGAAGACGAGTTTCTGGAGTGGACATGTCCCGGAAAGGGCCTTTACTATGCCCGGATAGGCAATGCGGACCCGGATGTTTTCGGAGCAAATACGGATTACCGGCTCGAAGTCAGAACGCCGACAGGACCCGATACCGGAAAAATTCTGCTTTCTTTCACAGATTCGGTTTCCGGAAACCCGGTGGGAAATGCAAGAGCTTCGTTCGGCGATTATTCCTGTGTGAGCGGAAGCGACGGCAACTGCGAAATCATTCCGCAGATCGGGACTTATCCGCTGCTTGCGGACGCGGAGGGATATGAGTCATTTTCTCCGCTTTCCGTGACTGTGGACAAAGGAGCAGACAATATCGTAGAAAAAGATATTGTCCTGACTCCCGGAAAAGAGATGATCTCTCTCAAAGGCAATGTTGACGGAGACGGTTCTGTAAATTTGAGAGATGCGATACTGGCTTTGCAACTGTCCGCAGGCAAAACGATATCCAAGCCGCTGAATATTCAGTCCGATGTGAATGCGGACGGGCGGATCGGGATCCCGGAATCGCTTTATATCTTGCATAAGCTTCTGCATTAAAAATCTGCAGGATTGTGTCTGAGCAGGGATTACAGAAGAAAAATCCCTGCTTACACACAATCCTTGCAGATGAAGCGACGGTAGGGGGCATCATGTCGCGGCACGAATCCGGCGGTCTGAACCCTGATTCAGGGATTTATGTACCGGGTACATAAGGATTTTTCTGATTTCTGTTCTGCCTGATTAAGCTTGTCTCGGATTTCACACTGCCGGACAAAAATATAACATCCTTATTTTATTCATACGGAAACAGAAACGATTTGC
>DYRK01000011.1:0-12162 GCA_020718785.1 Desulfatirhabdium butyrativorans
GGGGAACCTCCCCGGCAAGTGCGTTCCCAAGCCGGGGCTTGGGAACGAGAAAACTGTCGAAGACAATAATAAATTGGCGTTCATCGGCGTTTATTAGCGGTTAAAAAACCGCGAATGAACGCTTATAAACGCGAATGGTTTCAAACCCGCCCTTCATTTCTCGTTCCCAAGCCCCGGCTTCGGTCCGTCTCCCGTCACGGGAAGCCGGGGAACTTCCCCGGCAAGTGCGTTCCCAAGCCGGGGCTTGGGAACGAGAAAAAACGCGAACTGTCGAAGACAATAATAAATTGGCGTTCATCGGCGTTTATTAGCGGTTAAAAAACCGCGAATTAACGCTTATAAACGCGAATAGTTTCAGACCCGCTCTTGATTTTCCCCTTCTGCATACAGATTGAAATCAAGGATTTCCTGTCTGAAGAAATCCCTCATTTTTACAACAATATTTTTTTCCACCTGCCGGACCCGCTCTCTGGATATGCGGTACCGGTCTCCGATTTCCTGAAGGGTGGCAGGGGTATCGGAATAAATCCGCAGATCAAAGATTTCGAGTTCCCTTTCGGTCAGTTTCTTCTTGAATTCCGAAATTTTGTTATGGAGCAGAACATTCATCTCCTTTTTTGCCATCTTATCCTCGGCAGATTCGGCGTAAAAACTCATAAAATCAATACGTTCCGTGTCAGAATCTTCTTTCAGCGGAGCATCCAGCGATACATCCCAGCCGTCCAACCGCTGGTCCATATCCACGATTTCACGTTCGGACACTCCCAGCCTTTCAGAAAGCAGTTTCGGTTTGGGATCAAAGCCCTGATCCATGAGTCTCTGTTTTTCTTTTTTCAGCTTGAAAAACAGTTTCCGCTGTCCCTGAGTTGTGCCGATTTTTACGAGCCGCCAGTTATCCATAATAAATTTGAGGATATACGCCTTTATCCAGAATGAGGCGTAATACGAAAACTTGACGTTTTTGTACGGGTCGAATTTTCTGACGGCCTGCATGAGTCCGATATTTCCCTCCTGAATCAGGTCCAAAAGATTCTGCATCCAGACTCTCTGGAATTCCAGGGCGATTTTCACCACCAATCTCAGATTGGATGTCACCAGTTTATATGCAGCCTCTCTGTCCCCATCTTCCCAGACTTTCAATGCCAGTTTTTTTTCGTCGCTTCTGGCCAGCAGTTTATATCGGCTGACTTCCGACAGATAACGCTGAAGCGGGTCGAATTTGACAAGAGATTTGTCAAAAGAGTGCGTCGCGGATGTATTGATATTGTCCTCCATATCCATAATACCTTCTGCCTGATGTCCGTGCCGGCCGCCCGGATCATGGGTTGGTTTGTTATGTTAAAAAAAGTCTTGGGATTCGGCATTCTTTACGGAGAATGCTTTCGGCAACGATTTTGCAGACCGTCGCATAAATCAGGAAAGAAAGCGGGATTCCGCCGACCGGAGTGAATCCATATAAAAATTAAAAAAAGATCATATCAGAGGTCAGGCATATTATCAAGGAAATTTGTTTCATGTTTTAAAAATCCCTGTTTTTCTGACAGGTTGAAACAAATTTAATTTTATTTGGCATTATGCCTGCTTTTTTTGTGGACATTTAAAAAAATATGTGATACACACTGTTTCAAAGTGAACGCGCGCCTGTAGCTCAGTTGGATAGAGCAACGGACTTCGGCGAATTTTCAAATAGGAGCCTTTGCCGGGAATTCTGAACCGGCAAAGTGGACAGCACTGTATCGGTGAAACCTTAACAGATCATGCTGATGGCAACACCGAGGAAACTCATACGTCATTTCATATTATGAGGATCCGTAGAGGCCATACGTGCTGCACCTGAGAAGGTGAAGATATGGTCCGGACCCCGAACGCCGGCAATCCGGCGGCAGGGAAATCTGCAGGGGTGAGCTAATCCGTAGGCCGCAGGTTCGAATCCTGCCAGGCGCGCCAACTTTTTGACATCTTCATACAGTTCTTCCCTGAGTTCACGCCTCGCGTTTTCAGCAGAAAAGTTAATCCTTTACAATCCCCCTGAAACTTGTTAGACTCATCATATCTGCACCGCGATTCTTTTTATACTGCCTGCCTGCATAATCTGCGCTTCTGTAAAACGGCTTTGCAAGCCGTTTTATCGGCAAAACGGTTTGCAAAATCGTCTTACAGAAAATTTTGTAAAACGGCTTTGCAAGCCGTTTTATCGGCAAAACGGTTTGCGTCTGTTTTAAGTTTTCGGCGTTTTACAGAAAATCCGGAAAGCGCAGATTATGACGGTGGAAAGAATATTTTCGGACCCGGAAAACCGTTCACATATTTTTCAATGTCAGACCTGCGGAATCCGCCGTGCTGCATATTATTTCCCCTTTATTGCACATAAACGCTGAACCGTCAATAGGGTGGAAAGAGTATTCGGGAGAGGATAACTGTCAAATTTCACTTTGCCGGTGATACGGAGATCATAAGCGCATGGATAAAGAAAAACGGCTCAAAATCGCAACCCTGAGATTGGAAAGCCGGAAAACCCATAGGATTGACCGTCTGAGGTCAGCGGCAGACATGAATCCCGATGAATTCGATCAGGCTCTGTCGGAACTGGCCCGTGAACAGAAAATCGAACTGCTCGGGGGCGACACATCTGCCATGGACGAAGAACAGATCAGGAATCTGATCAAAGCCGGGGATACGCTTTTTGTGAATATTATATGGCTGGTTCCCCTGCCTGCAAAAGCGCGGGGAAAAAGAACAGTCGGAAAGAAAGGAAAATGAACAATGACAGTCCGCGATTCCGAGACTTTCCCTGATATCGAGGCACAGATTTCGGAACTGTTGAAAAAGAAAAAAAGAAATTATCTGACCGCGACCCAGCTTAAAAACAGCCTTTCCGCTGTCCTGCTGAAACATCTGGGACTTACAAAAACATCGTCGCGCCCCGCAGATATCCTGAACCGTCTGAAACCTTATCTCGGAAATGCCATCGGCGAATACAAAAGCTCCCGTTATTCCTATATCGGCTTTGCCATGTCTTTGAAAGATATGATCAAAGACAAAATCAGAAAAAATCCCGGAATCTCTTCGAAGAATCTGGCAAAAGACCTGCCCATGTCCAAAAAAGAGTTTATTTCCCATCTCAACAATCTTTTGGAATCAGGCGAGGCAGTCTGTACTTTCAATGAAAACTGCATTCCCTGCCTGAAACTTTCCGCCAGAGTCGGCGCACAGATCAGGCTGGAAGAGGCAGATGTTGACGTCCGTTGTGCATTCGAAGCCGCATACCGCACAGTCGGCAAAGGACAGAAAATTGTCCGTATCCATCGTATCCGCGAATATCTGAACTGGCCTTGCAGACAGTTTGACGAAACCCTGAAATCCCTGATGGCAGACTATACGATTGAACTTCACGGCGGAGACCCTTCGGCAATGAGCGACAAAGAAATAAAGGGCAGCTTTGCAGGCGATGACGGTCTGCTTTACATCAATCTGACATGGTGGGGGAAAAATGATGAACACTGAAGAAAAACTCAAGCGACTAAGAGCGGAAAATCCCTTTACATCCTCCAGCGTGGGGGATCCCTGGGAAGATCGGTATTTTGATGTCCGCTCGGTCAACGAGCGCGCTTTCAACGAAATATCCCAGTTGATTGACCAGAAAATCAAAGACCCGGCTCTTTCCTGCGCGGGGCTGGTCTTCGGAGAGGTAGGCAGCGGAAAGACGCATCTTGTGAGCAGGATTCTCAATTATGACAAAGAAAACGAATTCCGCTTTTCATTCGCATATATACAGCCCATTGAGGACCCGGAACAGACTTACCGCTATCTTCTGCGCGAAGTGATCGTAAATCTCTGCTATCCGATTCATAAAAACTCGGCAGTCACGCAAATGGATATGATTTTGGACAAAAGTTTCAGGGAGATAGAGGAGCCTGACCCAGCGTCCTTTGCCGCACAGGCAGAACGCTGCCTGAAAGCTTTTCGGAATGATCCTTTACGGCTTTTCAGGGAAAAGAAAATCCGTACCGGAATGTTGAAAGAATTGGGCAGCTCGTTCAAGTCTTTTGTCGTTGCAAGAAAACGCCGCTCTCCTGACGAGGCAGATAAAAAAGCTCTGGAGTTTATGCGGACTCTGTTTCCGGATATCCCCAAAGAATTCTTAAAAGTGCTGTTTCAATATCAGATTCCGGAAAAAAGAGCCGCGGCAGTGGATTGGCTCAAGGGGATTGCAATTGACGGAGAAGACGCTCTGAGGCTCGGGGTCGCAGACCGCGTCAATGATTCGTCCGCTCTGCTTGAACAGAAATCGCGAAATATTTTAAGCTGTATGGGAACCCTGCTGACGCGTTACAATCAGCCGCTGGTGATCTGCTTTGACCGTCTGGAAAATTACGATACAGATGAGAAAATCCATTCCCTGGGAAAAATGGTCGAATTTCTGGTGGACAAGGCAAAAGCCATGCTGCCCCTTGTTTTTGTAAGGGGGCAGCAGTGGGAAGAGAGCTTTACCGCCAAACTGAACCAGCAGGTCATAACGCGGCTCAAGACCAACGAATTCCAGTTGAAAGGATGCAATGCCGAGCAGTCGCTGGAAATTATTGCCCGGCGGCTTGGTTCTGTTTATGGAGAGGTGCGGGGTCAGGGGTCAGGGGTCAGGGGTCGGCACCCCGAACCCCGAACCCCGAACCCCGAACCGGGTTCCGATCTCTTTCCCTTTGACCGGGATAAGCTGGCAGAAATATTCAAAACACGCCTTCATACGCCCCGTCAGGTCATAATGCTGGCAAACCGGCTGCTCAGGCAGATTCTGTATCCCGATCAGAATGTTCGGAATTCCGATAATTCCGATACGGCTCTTGACCGGTTGCAGGACGAATTCGAAAGCCAGTTCAGAATAATCAGCGCGGATTCGGACCGCTATCCGCCGGACCGCAGCCGTCTGCGCCGCGCACTGGAACTGTATCTGAACCATGGTCCGGATCAGAGCATAGTCAGTTCCCTGAACCGTCCCGAAGACAAATATTTGGATTTCGAGTGCAGAATAAGTAGGGACATGCCGGCGGCATGTCCTGTTCCTCCGGCGGCGTGTCCATACCCGGAAAACGGGAAAGACTCCGGCAAGCCTGCTGTTTTCATCATAGACACGGAACTGAACAATTCTTATGTCCGAGCCGGTCTCAAAAGAGGTGTTGCTTTTCTCGAAGCCTCTCCGCTGAACAAAGCTGTGTATATCCGCGATGCACGCTGTCCCATTCCGCCGCCGCCTCAGTGGAAAGCCACTAATGATATGCTGGCAGAATTCAAAAACCTCGGAGGCTTATGCTTAACATTGGATGCAGAACAGAGCGCCAGATGGTATGCGCTGGCATTGCTCGGCTTTGCGATAAAATCCGGCGATGTGACAGTAATTGACGCGGACAGCCGTTCCCGATCCGTATCTGCCGAGGAACTGGCAGCATATATCCGTGAAAGAATCCGCAGAAAGGATTCGGGCTTTGATATGATTGAGGCTGTTCTCACTCCCTGATAAAACGATTTGCGTTTACTTTCCCTCGTTCCCAAGCCCCGGCTTGGGAACGAGAAAAATCAGGCAGTTTTATGTCGAACTCACGTTAAAATAAGATTGCAGGGGCATGTCGGCGACATGCCCTGCTGAAAATGCGAACCAGAGGGCATGTCGCCGACATGCCCCTGCAATTCCTTTTTCCTCGTTCCCAAGCAGGGGCTTGGGAACGAGGAAAACGGCTTGGTCTATTTTAAGCACGGGCGTTTTACCGTAAAACGACTTTCAAAACTAAGGAGACGATATGATAAAATGGAACAGAGGCATCTGCCTGTTTATCGTTTTTGTGATTCTTGCCGCTGGCATCAGCCTGAGCAATGCCGCGGAACAGACACCGCGAGTTCTGTATATCAACGCGTATCATCGCGGATTTATCTGGAGCGACGGAATCGAGCAGGGCTTGCGGGAAGTATTTCAGGCTTCCGGCAGGAAAATTGATCTTTATATCGAGTTTCTGGATACCAAGCGATTCCCGGAACTGGCTTATCTCGAACCGCTGGCTCTCGGTTTTGCCATGAAACACGGAAAAGTCGCCTACGATGCCGTCATCGTATCAGACAACGCGGCTTTTGAATTCGCAGTCAAATACCGGGAGAAACTCTTTCCGAACTGTCCATTGGTTTTTTGCGGCTACAATGCGTTCCGTCCCGAAGTCCTCAAGGGAATCCCGAATGTCACCGGCGTCAATGAGGAGATTGATTTCTCCGGAACGATTGATATGGCTCTTGAAGTGCATCCCGAAACCCGCACGCTCGTTTTCGTAACATCGGATTTTTACACTGCCGGCAAACGGAATCAGGACGCGGTGGAAACCAAACTCATCCCCGCGTATGGCAAACAGTATAAGACGCTTCAGTTCAAGAATCTCTATCTGCGCGATATCGAACAAAAGCTGTCTGCATTGGAACATGATTCTTTGGTATTCGTATTCGGCGCGCCGTTTGACAATCGCGAAAAAGAGTTCATGGCAGCCGAGGAATACTATCACCGGATGGCGACTGCCAGTGCAGTTCCGACATATTCTTTTTGGGATTTTGTGCTGAACACCGGAATGATGGGCGGGCGCATTATCACGGGACCGGATCAGGGGCGCATGGTCGCGGAACTCACGCTCAGGATTCTGAACGGCGCGGCTGCGGACAGCATTCCGGTCGTGATGGAAACCCCGACCAGCAGCATTTTCGACTACAAAGCCATGAGCCGTTTCGGTGTTTCGGAAAAATCGCTGCCGCCCGGCAGCATCGTAATAAACCGGCCCGATAATTTTTATCAGAAATATAAGCCGTATATCTGGATTACGGTCAGCGTGTTTGTCATACTCTCGGTACTTGCGCTGATACTCGCGTTTCTGCTGAGACAAAGCCGGAGATTAGCCGCGGAATTGCAGCAGCATCGGGAACATCTTGAAGAGGTGGTCTCGGAACGCACGCGGGCTTTGACCGAATCCAATCAGCAGTTAAGGTTGGCCAAAGAGCAGGCAGACACGGCAAATCAGGCAAAAAGCCTGTTTCTGTCCAACATGAGCCATGAACTCCGTACCCCGCTGAATGCGATCATCGGCTTTTCGCAACTGATGATGTACGGGCAGAATCTGCATCCCGACCTGCTGGAAAATCTTTCCATTATCCATCGGAACGGCGAACATCTGCTGAAACTGATAAATGACGTGCTGGATCTGTCCAAAATCGAATCGGGCAGGCTGACGCTGCATGAGGGATACTTCGATCTCTACCATCTGCTCGATGATCTGGAAATGATGTACGGTTTGCAGGCAAAGGAAAAAGGGCTGCGTCTGATTTTCGATTATATTCCGCCGGACTGGGGTCCGGCGCTCACGGGATCGCCGGGAGAGTCGGACCCCGGTCCGACACTCCTGCCGCGATACATCCTAAGCGACGAAATGCGGCTGAGACAGGTTCTTATGAATCTGATCGGCAATTCGATGAAGTTTACAAGCGAAGGCGGTATCACCCTGAGAGCCAAATGTCATGAACCGGCAGGCTGCGGGGAAAAAACACGGCTGATCTTCGAAGTGGAAGATACGGGCATGGGGATTGCTCCTGAAGAACTGAATTTTCTGTTCGAGGCATTTGTCCAGACTTCCGCGGGCAGAAAATCCCATCAGGGAACCGGTCTGGGACTGAGCATCAGCCGCAGACTGATCACCCTCATGCACGGAGATATCGCAGTCAGCAGCCGGCCGGGTGTCGGAACACTGTTTCGTTTCGAAATAGAGGTCTCTGTGGCAGACCGCGCCGATATCCGCGAGTCTGTTCCTGCCCGGAAAGTCATTGCTCTGGCGCCGGATCAGCCGGTTTACCGGATTCTGGCGGTGGATGACAAAGCCGATAATCTCCGGCTGCTGGTCCGTCTGATCGCGCCGCTGGGCTTTGAAATCCGCGAAGCCTCGAACGGCCGGGATGCGGTTGCCCTGTTCCACGAATGGGAGCCTCATCTGATCTGGATGGATATGCGGATGCCGGTAATGGACGGCTATGAAGCTGCAAAGCAGATCAGACAGGCGCTGCCAGCTGCGGCAACAGCGATCATTGCCCTGACTGCCAGTGCATTCGAAGATGAACGATCCCTGGTTCTGTCTGCCGGATGCGACGATTTTCTGAGAAAGCCTTTCAAAGAAGCGGAAATTTTCAAAATGATGGAAAAACATCTCGGAGTCCGTTATATTTACGATAAGGAAGACAGTTCAGAGAAAAGGACGGGCACCTCGCAGGATTCGGATACTCTGACCGCGGAATCGCTGGCGCTGCTGCCGGGGACACTGCTCGATGATCTGGAACAGGCTGTTATCAGTGTGGATACTGAAAAGCTCGACAGCCTGACAGAAGATATCGGAAATGCCCATGCCGCGCTGGGTCAGGTCCTGAAAAAAATGATCCGCAATTTTGACTATGCAGGAATCCTGAAATTCATCAAAGAGGCAAAAATGTCTGAACCCTGATTTACCTGATTCAAGGATTTCCCTGATTTCGGTCAAGCCGAAATCAGGGAAATCTTTTAATCCTTTAATCAGGGTTCAGACTATATAGGGGTCGAGGACAATGAAGCTCAATATTATGGTCGTGGACGATATTCATGCGAATCTGCGTCTGCTCTCGGATATTCTCGGAGCCGGAGATTATACGGTACGTCCGGTTCCGGACGGAAATCTCGCTCTGACCGCGGCGCGGTCCGTGCCGCCGGATCTGATACTGCTCGATATTATGATGCCGGGTATGGACGGATATGAAGTCTGCAGATACCTGAAAGCCGATGCCCGTACCGCAGACATCCCGGTCATTTTTGTCAGCGCAAAAGATGAAACCATTGACAAAGTAAGAGCTTTTTCTGCCGGAGGTGTGGATTATATCACCAAACCCTTTCAGGCTGAGGAAGTTCTGGCACGCGTGCGGACTCATCTGAGCATACGAAAGTTGCAGCATCATCTCGAAGAAAAAAACCGCGAACTGGCTGACGCTCTCGATCAATTGAAGGCAGCCCAGCATCAGATTATCCATCAGGAGAAAATGGCGGCTCTGGGCCAGCTGGTTGCAGGCATTGCCCATGAAATCAACACACCGCTGGGGGCCATACGCGCGTCCGCGGAGAATATCTCTCATGCCACTGAAAGCTCGTTTGATCAGATTCCCAAGATATTTCAGAAGCTTTCTCAGCAGCATCAGGACGATTTCTTTTTATTTCTGCGGGAAGCTGTCCGGAATAATCCGCCGCTTTCATCAAGAGAAACCCGGAATCTGAGACGGGTATTGAAAGAAGAGCTTGAGTCAAGAGGCATTGCTTCGGCAGAACTGCTTGCCGGTATCCTTGCCAATATGGGCTTCGGCGGAGATATTTCGCGGTTTGTCTCTCTTCTGAAGGAAAAAGAAAATACCTTTATCATGCAGACAGCTTACACGCTGTTTATGCAGAAAAGCAACAGCGATAATATAGTCAAAGCTGTGGAGCGGGCATCCAAAACAGTGTTCGCGCTGAAAAGCTATGTTCATTACGATCCGTCCGGAAAGATGATCCGGGCAAAACTGTCCGAAGGGATTGACGTAGTTCTGACTCTGTATCACAACCAGTTGAAAAAAGGAATCGAAGTGATTGCCGAATATGAGGATGTCCCGGATATTCTATGCTATCCCGACGAACTGAATCAGGTCTGGACCAATCTCATCCATAATGCCGTTTATGCAATGAACGGATCGGGAAAGCTGAAGATCGGCATTTCCCAAGATAATGACTTTGCGGCCGTTGCAATCAGTGATTCCGGATCCGGCATTATCCCGGAAATACAGGAGCATATTTTCGATCCTTTTTTCACTACCAAACCCGCGGGAGAAGGGAGCGGGCTTGGGTTGGACATAGTCAGAAAAATTATCGAACGGCACAGAGGCAGAATCACGGTTGAAAGTCGGACCGGGGAAACTACGTTTAAGGTTTTTCTGCCCAAACAGATCGTCGCTGAAAGTCAGACTATATGACAATCGCGGGCAGACGGTGGACAGTTCAGGACCATAAAGATAATCCGGTTTATCTTACAGAAGAGAGATGGCTGCATATTATTGACCCGATGAATCACCCTGAATTGGCAGATTATGAAGATTATCTCAAGATAACGGTCAAAAAAGGACACCGGCGTCAGGAAGCCTTGAACCAGAGGAAATACCGCTATGTCTGTCAGTTTGAAGATTTGCCTGATGATATGAATCATATCGTGGTTATCACGCTCTTCGGCTTTGATGTGGAAGAGCATGGCGAAGTCATTCCCGACAATTTTATTGTTACAGCATTTTTCAAGCATATCAGGTCAAAGGACAGTAAACAATGAATCAGATACCGGCTTATTCTTATGATAAAGAAGGCGATGTCTTATATATTTCTTTCTCGCCCGGAGAAAAGGCGACATCGGCAGTAGAATTGAATGACAATATTCTGCTGCGGTTCAACCGTGCTGAAAAACGGGCAATAGGTCTGACACTTATGGATTTCTCAGTATTAGTGCAGAAGACAGACCTCGGACCTAAGAATTTTCCCTTAAACGGATTAAAAGACCTTGAACCTGAATGGCAGGAAACAGTGACAGATATAATCACAAAGCCGCCGGTAAGCCTGATTTTAAATGTCTCCTGCTATCTGTCGTCGCTGCCCGAATCTGTGCCGGTCGGTTCTGTGGAAAATTTTTCTGTTCCGACGGGTGCAATAACCGTGGGTTTCGCTTAAATCGCGGAAGCTTGCTAAACCTTTTTAATAAGATTGGCATTTTAGCACTCCGGAGTGTCAAAATGCCGATTTTATAAGATGGGTTTGACACTTTGGTGAAATGAAATTTCAGCACTCCTGAGGATCATATCATGCCGAAAAAAGCCATTTTATGTGTGGATGATGAAGAAATAATACTCAACAGCCTGAGAGATCAGCTTCAGACGCGTCTGGGCGACCGCTATATTTATGAATTTGCCGAAAGCGCGGGGGAAGCGATGGAAGTGATCGAAGACCTCGCTTCGGAGGGGACAGATATTCTCATCATTGTCTCTGACTGGCTGATGCCGGATATGAAAGGAGACGAATTTCTCATCCGGATTCATCGGAAATTTCCCGGTATTGTGAAGGTCATGCTCACGGGTCATGCTGACGAATCCGCGATCAGACGGGTACAGGAACAGGCGGACCTGCATCGCTGTATCTTCAAACCCTGGACCGAGGAAGAACTGATCGGGACGATTATCTCGGGATTGAAAAAAAATGAGTAAGACAGCCATATTATGCGTTGATGACGAAGACATGATCTTGAACAGTCTCAAGGACCAGCTTATGCGTCATCTCGGAGATATTTATCTCATCGAGGTTGCGGAAAGCGGTCAGGAAGCCATGGAAGTATTGGAACAGCTTCTGGAACAGGGCTACGAGATTCCCATCATAATCTCGGATCAGATCATGCCGGGAATGAAAGGAGACGAACTGCTCTGCCGGATTCATGAGCGGTGTCCGGCAAGTCTGAAAATCTTTCTGACCGGTCAGGCAGACGCTACGGCCGTGGGGAATGCGGTCAACAATGCCGACCTTTACCGCTATATCGGCAAGCCCTGGGAAGAAACCGACCTGAAACTGACTATTACCAAAGCACTTCATGCCTATCATACGGAAAAGCAGGTAAGCGAACAGAACCGGCTGATGGAAACTCTCTTTGCTCAGGCTCAGGAAGAGGTTGCCGAGCGGAGGAAAATGGCGGCATTGCTTGCCGAGGCAAATCAGACATTGGAACGCAGGGTCAGAGAACGCACCGGAGAATTGTCTGCCGCGCTTGAAGAACTCAGACTTGCCAAAGAACGCGCAGAATCCGCCAACATTGCAAAAAGCGAATTCCTTGCCAATATGAGCCATGAAATCCGGACCCCGATGAATGCGATCCTCGGATTTGCCGATGTCCTTGAGAAAAAACTCGAAGACAGACAGAACCGGCAATATGTCTCCTTAATCAAATCCAGCGGAAAATCGCTGCTCGGACTCATCAATGACATTCTCGATCTCTCGAAAATCGAAGCCGGCAAACTGGAACTTGACTATGAACCGGTCAATGTCCGTGCTGTATTCGAAGATATCGCGGGAATATTTTC
>DYRK01000011.1:12262-19748 GCA_020718785.1 Desulfatirhabdium butyrativorans
TTCGAACAGGTCAGAGGACGCAGTCATGCCCGATTCGGCGGCACGGGGCTGGGACTTGCCATTACCAAACGTCTCGTAAATATGATGGACGGTGAAATATCGCTGCGAAGCGGGTCCGGCAAAGGCAGCATATTTGAGGCAGTCATTCACAACCTTGCCGCGGACCGCGGCGCCGGCATGAGACGAAAGAAGGAAAGCGGCATTGATCCTGAATCGCTGAGATTTGAAAATGCCTCGGTTCTGATCGCAGACGATGTGGCATATAACCGCCGTCTGCTGAAAGTTTATCTCAGCGATTATCATGAACTCCGCATAATCGAGGCGGAAAACGGAGAAGAAGCAGTCGTGCTGACAAAAAAGCATCTGCCGGATATAGTTCTGATGGATATGAAAATGCCGGTAACAGACGGATATGAAGCCACAAGGCGGATCAAAGCCGATGAGACAACCCGGCATATCCCGGTAGTCGCGGTAACTGCCGATGCGGTCAGAGAGCATGTAGCGGAGATTCGGACACTCTGCGATGACTGTCTGCTGAAGCCCGCGGACAAAAAAGCACTGGTTTCCGTGCTGGCAAAATTTCTCAGGTTTACGGACAGAGAAACAGAAGCAGAAGTCATTCTGCCCGAACCGAGTCCGGGACAGGATGAATTGCCGGATACTGAAATACTGTCTCAGGTCCCGGAACTGCTGAAAATACTTGAAGCCAGGGTCCGCGAGTGGGAAGAAATATCGGAAACACTGATTATCAGTGAAATTGAAGAATTCGGAAGACAGATGAAGGAAATCGGAACGCATTACAAATATCATGCGCTGAGAGATTACGGAATTTCTCTGCTGTCAAACGCGGATATTTTTGATATAACGGCATTGACAGACACGATGAAAGACTTCCCTGAAGTCATCAGACGATTGTCCGATCTCGCCGATAAGGGGTCAGAGGTATGAGGTGAGAGGTCAGAGGGAAGAAGCCGCCCCGATTTTTTTCATCAATTCGAAAGGAATGAGACATGACTGAAAGCCGGAAAAAAAATCCGCTGATTCTGATAGTTGACGATGTCCCGAAAAACATTCAGATTCTGGGAATGATATTGGGCAAAGACTACCGGATTGTTGTTGCCATGAACGGTCCGGCAGCTTTGAAGCAGGTTGAGAAAGTGCTTCCGGATCTGATTCTGTTGGATGTGATGATGCCGGATATGGACGGGTTTGAAACCTGTACCCGGCTGAAATCCTCTCCGAGGACAAAAGATATTCCGGTTATTTTTCTCACAGCCAGAACCGACGCCGAAGATATCGTCAAAGGCTTTGAAACAGGCGCGGCGGATTATCTGTCAAAGCCCTTCAATGCAAATGAACTGATGGTGAGAGTCCGCACCCATACAGACCTTAAATTCTGCAAAGAACAGCTTGGAATCAGCAAAGAAGAGACAGAAAAAATGAGCAATGAACGACAGGAGCTTGCCCGTCTTTTCCACGAAATCATTTCTCTGCTGAAACAAACCGAAAATGATGACTCTTTTTTGAGAGTCCGTCTTATGGCAATGGCGCAAAACGGACTGGATATCATTGCTCCGGCAGGGAAAATGAGCGATCCGGAAGACTCCGTGCGCCGGTAAAGCAAAATCAGAAAAGACTTCTGCTTTGAAAAGAAAAACTACGAATATGAAAAACAGAATATTATCTATATGTATGATTTGTTTATGGGCAGGATTCTGCTGCTTTTATCCTTCTGTCCTTCGGGCGCAGATCAGTCTTGACGGAACTATGGGAATATCAGGCTCGCTTTCGGGTCCGAATTACAATATAGAAAGCGATGCGGGGAAGCAGGTCGGAAACAATCTGTTTCACAGCTTCGGCGAATTCAATATCAACAAAGGGGAAAGTGCGACTTTCAGAGGTCCGGATAGTATTTCTACCATTATCAGCCGGGTGACAGGCGGAAAAGCCTCTCTGATTGACGGACGGCTGATCTCGGCGATACCGGATGCAGATATGTTTTTTCTCAATCCTTCCGGGATCATGTTCGGAAAAAATGCCCTCATAGATATCCGCGGTTCTTTTCACGTGACTACAGCAGACTATCTCCGGCTTAAAGACGGCGGACGTTTCGATGCCTCGGATACAGCAAACAGTCTGCTGACCGCATCTCCGCCTTCGGCATTCGGCTTTCTTCAAGATCATCCCGCGGATATCTCTGTCAACGGCGGAATACTTTCCGTTCCTGAGTCTCAGACCCTGACTGTTGCGGGAGGAGATGTGGCAATTACAGATAAAGGAATTCTCGATGCCAAAGGCGGACAGATCAATATTGTCAGCACAGCTTCATCAGGAGAAGCCGTTTTTGGCGATTCGGCTATTGATACGACCTTCAATCGGATGGGCAATATATTGATTTCAGAAGGGTCCAGAACAGATGTCAGCAACAGTGATGACAGTTCCGGAAAAATCTATATCCGCGGCGGACGCTTCGAAGTGAAAGGACAAGTCTCATCTGTCTCATGGCTGCCTGAAAATGGCTCTCATGGAGAGATTGACATCCGTATAAGCGATGACCTGCTGATTTCAGGACAGATCAGTGCAGCGTCAAACGGAAACGGGCATAGCGGAAATATCCGGTTAGATGCAAATCGTCTGAAACTTACCGGAAACGGAAGAGTATTCAGCGGCAATATCTCGGTTACTGCCCGTGAGTCAGTCTCTATTTCCGGAGACAGCGGACTGTCTTCCGACGCAATCGGAGACGGAGATGCCGGCAATATAAGTATCACTACCGGTGATCTGACTGTGACAGACAAAGGTTTAGTTAGCAGCGTCGCATCAGGAAACGGACATAGCGGAGACATTGCTCTGAATACAGGACGTGCAGACATAAGCTATGGCGGTACCGTATTGGCGAGCAGTTTCGGCTCCGGCAAAGCCGGCAATATTTCGATAGATGCGTTTGAATCCCTCAGACTTGCCGGAACCGGCGGGCTTTACTCCCATGCAGAGGGACAAATCGGTACGGCTGGGAATATCAGTGTTTCTACTGGAAACCTGTCCGTGAGCGATGATTCGAGAATCAGCACGTCATCAAACGGAGACGGTGCCGCAGGAGATATTGAGATTAAAGCAGACCGCCTCAATGTGACAAAGGGCGGAGTTGTGATTACTGCCGGTTACGGACCGGGTCCGAGCGGAGATATTTCGGTAAGAGTTGCGGATTCCGCCGAGATATCAGGTTCCAAAACTTCTGTGAGCGGACTCTCTGCCCAGGCTTACGGAACCGGAGACGCGGGGGATATCTCGCTTACAGCAGATAATTTGACAGTGGCAGATGAGGCATTGCTCAGTGCCGAAGCAGACGGAACAGGCATCGGCGGAAATATCTCTTTAGAAACCGGAGAGATGAAGATTATCGGCGGCGGAGAGATAACTACCGGTACCGAAGGTGCGGTTTCCGGAGGAGATATTCGCCTAAGCGTCAAAGAGGCTCTGAATATATCCGGGGTCGGAAAAACTGATAAAAACAGCAGGGTTTATACTTATACCCAAGGGGGTTCGGATGCCGGGAATATCAGCGTTTCAGCAGGAACAGTCACAGTTGGCGAAAGCGGATCTGTTGCCAGCAGCACATCTGCTTTCGGCAATGCCGGTTCTGTCAAGGTAGAAACAGAAGAACTCGATCTGATCCGCGGGGGAAGAATCCTATCCGGAACCTCGGCATCCGGTCATGGAGGCGATATTTCCGTAGGCGCAGATAAAATCAGTATTTCAGGAACCGAAAGCGGAATATATGCGGTTGCAGATTCGGATAGTAATGGAAACGCGGGAAATATTACGATTTCAGGCAAATCGCTTATTATCGCCGATAAAGGAAGAATTGCAGATCAGACATATAGCAAGGGGCAGGGCGGAGATATTACCGCAGATGCAGAACAAATGAAAGTCATGACCGGAGGAAGTATAACTACTGATACATCGGGAATGAATGACGGCGGCGACATATCGCTTACGGCAAGAGAATCGCTGATGATTTCCGAATCCGGAGAAATATCTGCCAAAACGCTTGGCGGAACAGGCAACGCGGGCAACATAACGATTGACTCGGGACTGCTTTTTGTGAGCGATAACGGGCTTATCAATAACGGAACGCTCGGTCGGGGCAGCGGGGGAGATATTCGGTTGAATGCAGACCGTGTGGAACTTAACAAAGGATATATATCGTCCGGCAGTGAAAACGAGGCTTCGGGACATTGCGGAGATATAGCTGTCAATGCACGGGAAACAATCACTGTTGCAGGTTCGGGAAACAATGACGACGGCGGACCTCATGCGGAATACTACGGCATATATTCACAGACACAGGGTGCCGGAAACGGCGGCAATATTACGCTTTCCGCAGATGAGATGAATATCGTCAAAGACGGATGGATCAACGGTCAGACTTATGGCGCAGGCCAGGGCGGAAATGTAGTGATAGATGTGAATCGTCTGAATGTCCGTGAAGGCGGAACCGTAACTGCCAGCACCCGATGCTCGGGCTCTTCCGGTGATATTTCGATTGCCGCACGGGAATCTGTAACTATTGCCGGAGCAGGCGCAAAACAGCCTAACAGTTGGATATATACTGCTACTCACAGTTCCGGCTCAGGGGGAAACCTTAGTATTTCGACACCTGTTCTGAATGTAGGAGAGAATGGACTCATCTATGCCGACACATTGGGAGATGATGATCGTTGCAACGACGACAGCGGCGGCAGAGCCGGAAATATCTCATTAGATACGGATCGTATAGAATTGAGCCGCGGCGGTGCCGTATCTGCGGGTACTCAGACCCAGGGAAAAGGCGGCGATATTTCGATTTCTGCCCGTGAATCCGTCAGTATATCCGGCTCAGGAATCGAAAACAAAGACAGCATAAAGAACAGCGGTATTTACGCTTCTGCCCGCAGTGCAGGCAAAGGCGGTATTATCAGGCTTTCAACAGATTCTCTGACCTTGAGCGACAGTGCTGAAATCAATACCTCGGCATCTGAAACCGGCGCAGGCGGAAATATCGAATTGGAAGTCAGACAATCAGACATGAATTCAAAAGCTTCGGTGACTGCCGAAAGTTCCGGAACCGGCAAAGCCGGAAATATCTCTGTTAATGCCTCCGGTTTGCTCAAAAATGATGGTGGACGCATATCCACGGAGTCTGCCGAATCACAAGGCGGAAGTATTACTATAAACACACCGCTGCTGTCCGAATCCGAAAACGGTATTATCAGTGCGAGTGTCACAGGCGGTGCTAAGGATGGCGGCGACATAAAGATAGTTGTTTATAGGCTGGACCTCGACAGCGGCAGTCATGTCGCAAGCTCGGACAAAGGCTTGGGAAAAGGCGGCGAACTTCATATAAACGCATTCGATGCAGTCAATATCTCAGGCAAAGACAGCGGATTCTACAGCAAGGCATATTCCTCCGGCGATGCCGGTCTTATTAGTATTGCTACACCGTATCTGACGCTGAGAGATCATGCTGAAATCAGCACGGAAAGCTTAGGATCAGGCAAAGCCGGAAACATCAGATTGGAAGACAGACTCCGAAATCTTGTTTTGAAAGATGCCGCTGTGACTTCTTCGAACAGCGGAACCGGCGATGCCGGACAAATCAGCATCAGGGCAGAAGAATCGCTTATTCTCGAATCCGGTTCTGTCTTGACCGAAGCCTCGGAAGGCAGAGGCGGAAGTATTTCTATCATGGCGCCGCTGCTTTCCGGTTCCGGCATGGGAAGTATCAGTGCGAGTGTATCCGGGAGCAAAGCCGGCGGCAATGTGACCGCAGATATCTCGACTCTCACTATAGACAGCGGCTTCTGTATCGAAAGCTCGACTAACGGAGCAGGTCGGGGCGGCGAAGTCCTTATCAGCGCATCCGAGTCTATCGGTCTTTCGGGAGACAATACCGGAATCTATAGCAAGTCCGAGTCATCCGGAGACGCCGGACTTATCAATGTAGCAACACCGTATCTGACGCTGGGAGATCATGCTGAAATCAGCACAGAAAGCTTGGGATCAGGCAAAGCCGGAAACATCGGATTGGAAGACAGACTCCGAAATCTTGTTTTGAAAAACGCCTCTGTCACGTCTTCCGGCAGCGGAACCGGAGATGCCGGAGAAATCGGCATCAGAGCCGAAGAATCGCTTATTCTTGAATCAGGTTCTATCTTGACCGAAGCCTCGGAAGGCAGGGGCGGAAGTATTACTATCACTGCACCGCTGCTTTCCGGCTCCGGCAGGGGAAGTATCAGCGCAAGTGTATCCGGAAGCAAAAACGGCGGCGATGTGACCGCAGATGTCTCGACTATGGCTTTAGACAGCGGTTTTCGTATCGAAAGTTCCACCAGGGGAGCGGGTCACGGCGGCTATGTTAATGTCAAAGCTTCCGATACCCTCACACTATCCGGAAAAAATACGGGTCTTTACAGCACCGCTGATTCATCGGGTGATGCCGGACATATCACCGCTGCTGCTCCCGATCTTACATTGACAGATGCTGCTGCTATTTCTACCGAAAGTTCATCTACAGGCAAAGCCGGAGATATTGTGCTGACAGACGATATACAAAGACTCGGTTTGAAGAATGCCTCTGTTTCTTCCTCCAATACCGGAACCGGCGATGCCGGAAAAATTGCCGTTAATGCCAAAGAAACAGTTCTTATTGAATCCGGTTCTGTCACTACAGCGGCAAAAGAGGGAAAAGGCGGAAATATAACCGTCACTACGCATAATCTCTCCGTATCCGGTGAGGGAAATGTCAGTGCAGGTGTTCAGTCCGGCGAAAAAGAGGGGGGCAGGATAGAGATCGCCGTCTCAGACCTCGATCTCGGAACCGGCAGCCGCATTGAAAGTTCGAGCGGCGGCAAGGGAAATGCCGGAGATATTGTCATACGAGGTTCCGACATGATTCGGATGCTCAACGGAAGTGCAATTACTACAGAAGCAGATTTTGCAGACGGCGGCAATATTTCTGTAAATGCCCGATCCGGAATTTTTATGACAGACAGCGACATCACTGCTACAGTACGCGGGGGCAAAGGAGACGGCGGAAATATCAGCATAGACCCCGAATTAGTTTTACTGAAAAACAGCAGGATTATTGCGGATGCTTACGGCGGAAAGGGCGGAAATGTCAATATCAAAGCCGGTATGTTTGTCAGAACCTCTGACAGCCGGGTAAGTGCTTCTTCTCAGTTGGGAATCGAAGGCTCTGTAGAAATAGAATCTTCACGTGCAGATATCGGCGGTCTGACCGCATTGCCTTCAGATATTATCAATAACAGACCTTGGCTTCAGACCCTTTGTCCGGAGCGGTCTGACAAAAAGGTCAGCCGCTTCGTATCTCTGGGACGGGACGCTCTCCCCACAGCACCGGATGACTGGCTCGCAAGTCCGCCTTTGCCATTTGATCGGACAGAGATAAGAGACCGTTCCCAAGCTGGGGCTTGGGAACGAGAGC